>JAVBRP010000313.1:0-10697 GCA_031547815.1 Bacteroidales bacterium
ATTTGCAAGGTTTATATTCCGTTTTGCCGTTTGCGCTCATTTATTTACTTTTGTACCGATTTTTAAATAATTGTAAATAAATATAAGATTCAATGGCTTCTACAGCAGATTTCAGAAACGGAATGTGTATTCAGTACAACGACAAACCTTGCACGATCATTTGGTTTCAGCATGTGAAACCGGGCAAGGGCGGCGCGTTTGTGAAAACCAAACTCCGTAATTTAGAAAACGGCCGCGTATTGGAAAACACGTTCAATGCCGGTGAAAAGGTTAACGAAATACGCGTTGAGCGTCGTCCGTATCAATTCCTGTACAAAGACGATCTCGGCTTTCACTTCATGCACAACGAAACTTACGATCAGATCGATCTGCAACCCGATTTGGTAGACAATCCCGACTTGATGAAAGAAGGGCAATATGTTGAAATGATGTTCCTCGCCGACGAAGAACGTGTGCTCAGTTGCGAATTGCCCCCGTTTGTAGAGTTGGAAATCACGTATACCGAGCCGGGAGTACGTGGCGATACCGCCTCCACTTCGTCGTTGAAGCAAGCCACATTGGAAACGGGCGCGGTTATCGGCGTTCCGCTTTTCATCGAACAAGGCGAAAAAATAAAGGTCGACACCCGCACCCGCGAATATTCGGAAAGAGTAAAATCGTAACTCCGAACGGCCCGGGCGGTTGCATGTATCTTTGTAAATATGTATTAAAAGCGAAAAATCATGAAAACCGTTTTCGTTAATGACAATACCCGTACGGGAAAACGTATTATCCGGGAATTGCGCAAACATCCCAAAACGGTTTGGTTTACGGATTCGGAATCGACCAAGGATGAAAGCATTCCGAACGGATATGTAACGGCAATTGAGGCGGAAGAACATTTATGGAAAGAGTTCAATAAATGTTACGGTACCAATGTCCGGCCATAAATTCATCGTTATATATTCAAAAAAGGCGTCGGAGGATTTAATTTCTATTGTCAGGTACATAGCCGAAGAAATACACATGCCGCTCACCGCCGAAAGATTTTTTCGCAATTTTATTGCATGCATTAATGCATTGTCTTTTTCGGCGTTGATATATACCGGCGGTATAGTATTTGCGGTAAAACAAGTTAATGATAATTTAGTATGAAAACAATGAATTTGCAAGCGCGGAAGTTGGATTTTATCCAAGAGATATTAAATATCACGGATGTTGGACTTTTTTCCCGATTGGAAAACCTTCTCAAAGCAGAAAATGAAAAAACAAAGGAATCCGAGCCGACACCTATGTCCATGCAGGAATTTTACAGCATGATAAATCAATCATTGGCTGATGCAAACGCCGGGAGAGTAATCGATAACGACACCCTTAAAAGGAAAGTTGAAGAATGGCACTGACCGTTGTTTGGACTGAATTTTCAAAAACCCAATTGCGCAAAATATTCGATTATTACTTATCTGTTGCAGGAATAAAAGTAGCCCGACAGATCGTCGATAGAATAATTCGTCGAACCGACCTATTAACGAGTAATCCGAGGATCGGACAATGCGAAGAATTGTTGAAGCAGTATCCTGAAAAATTTCGTTATTTGGTAGAAGGAAATTATAAAATCATATATTGGTTTGATGATAATCAAGTATTTATTTCATCAGTATTTGATTGTCGAAGAAATCCGATTCGCATGGAAGAATTCAAACAATGATTCATTCATTTGAAAAATAAACAGATAATATAAAAATGAACTTTATAGAAGAAATGCAATGGCGCGGCATGATCCACGATGTGATGCCGGGCACGGAAGAGTTATTGCAGAAAGAAATGATAACGGCATACGTGGGTATCGACCCGACGGCCGACTCGCTTCACATCGGCCATTTGGTAAGCGTACTGACATTGCGTCACCTGCACCGTTGCGGGCACAAGCCGTTGGCATTGGTGGGCGGCGCCACCGGCATGATCGGCGACCCTTCCGGGAAATCGCAGGAACGCAATCTGCTCAACGAGGAAGAATTGCGCCGCAATCAGGAAGGTATTAAAAAACAGCTTTCCAAGATACTCGACTTCGAATCGAAAGAACCCAACGCGGCCGAAATGGTGAATAACTACGACTGGATGAAAGGTTTCACCTTTTTGGATTTTATCCGCGACATCGGCAAGCACATCACCGTCAATTACATGATGAGCAAGGATTCCGTAAAGAAACGCCTTTCGGGCGAAGGCGAAGGCATGTCGTTCACCGAGTTTACGTATCAATTGGTGCAGGGATACGATTTTCTGTATCTCTACCAAAACAAAAATTGCAAGTTGCAGATGGGCGGTTCCGACCAATGGGGCAACATCACCACGGGCAGCGAGTTGATACGCCGCATTTGCGGAGGCGAGGCTTTCGCGCTCACTTGGCCGTTGATTACCAAAGCCGACGGCGGAAAGTTCGGGAAGACCGAATCGGGAAACGTGTGGCTCGACCCCAAACGCACTTCGCCGTATAAGTTTTATCAGTTTTGGCTGAACGTAAGCGATGCCGACGCCGAAAAATACATTAAAATATTCACCGGGCTGTCCAAAAACGAGATCGAACAACTTACGGAACAGCAACGCAACGAGCCGCATCTGCGTATTCTGCAAAAAACGCTGGCCCGCGAAGTAACCGCCATGGTACATTCGCCCGCCGATGTACAAACCGCCGAAGAAGCATCGCAAATGCTGTTCGGACAAGGTACGGCCGAATCGTTGGCCGCTTTGGACGAGGACACTTTCATGAGCGTTTTCGAAGGCGTGCCGCAATATGAGGTGGAACGTTCGGCGCTCGAAGCGGGAATCCCGTTGCTCGACTTTCTGAGCGTCCACACTGCCGTATTCCCGTCGAAAGGCGAAGCGCGGCGCTTGACCGAAGGCGGCGGATTGGGTATCAATAAAGAAAAAATTACCGATTTGAACACCGTCGTCACCGCGAAAAACCTCATCAACAATAAGTATATGCTGGTGCAGAAGGGCAAAAAGAATTATTACGTGATTAAAGCCAAGTAACGATTCGAAGCAAAAGACACGCAATAAAATCACAACCCGTTGATCAACATCTTTCTATTGCTTATCGTGAAATTAAAACATTACGTTGGTCATAAAAAACTGATTTTCTTTGCGAAATATCACATTTTTTTGTTTCTTTGCCTTTGGGGATGTTCTCCGAAAACCGACGGTCGCCGGTTCGTCACCGACGGTCTGAAAGATGGCGATATATTCTTTCGCAAGGGTCTCGGCGTAAAATCGCATGCCGTGCTCCATACCGATACCGGAGGAATGTACAGTCACGTCGGAATTGCGGTAAAAGTCGATTCGGTGTTCATGGTGGCGCACACCGTTCCCGGAGAACGCGCTTCGAACGATTCGGCGGACAAGATCAAACTGGAATGTATCGACAACTTTTTTGCCGGCGACAAAGCGGAGGCAGGCATGATCGTTCGGTTTGTCGACTCGGCAACGTGTTCGGCATCGGCAGCTAAACATGCACTGCGGTTGTACGAAAAGCAAATTCTGTTTGACCATGATTACAACCTCGACGACACCACGAGTATGTACTGTACCGAATTGATATGGTACGTATACCGGCTGGCGGGAAGAGATGTGACGCAACGGAGAAGAATGCGGATAGTCGGATTTCCCGGTTTTTCGGGAACATACATCTTTCCTTCGGACATTTTGAAAAACGACCGGCTTGTCACCATTTTTGAATTTTAGTTTTTTAATTTTCATATTTTTAATTTAATTTTTATACTATGAAGAAAGTATTGATTTCGGCACTGTTGATGCCGGCGATGGTTGCGATTTTCTTTGCTGCTTGCGGCGGACCGAGTTCCCCGGCAGAAATCGAAATGTCTATTTGGAAACAGGTAAAGGCGGGCAATTATGAAAAAGCGGTGACAATTTGGTTCGACAATTCCGTCAAGGCCGAAGAACCCGATAAAGAGGAATTAAAAGCCGGCATCAAAGAGTTTTCCGGTAAAATGGAAGCAAGCATTAAGAAAAAAGGCGGCGGAATCAAGGATGTAAAAATGCTCGAAGAAACAATCAGCGAGGACGGTAATTCGGCAAAAGTCATCTGCGAAATTACTTACAATGACGGTTCAATCGATAAACAAACCGGCAAGTACGTAAAAGTTGACGGAGTGTGGAAAATCGATCCGAAAATGAAGTAACGCCGGGAACGGTATCCGAATTTGTTCATCACACACCCGGTTGAAGCCGGGCGAGATCATGGCAACCGCATCAAAATGAAATGTTGACGCATTCTATTTTGAAGCGGTTGTCTTATTTGTTAATCGGCAACGAGGATACCGGCGAGTTGAATGGCAAATTTACATGGCAAAGAAGGCTGTATCGGACTTTCTTGAAATAATTGCGCTTGATTATCAGTATATTTGATGCCAAAATTCAAAAGAAAGCTGTTCGAAGTTTTCCTTGATCTTGCAGATCGTACTGCGGATAAGCTCCAAAAGCAAATAACAGATCAGGGCAATACAGATTTGCGACCTGCATGCGTTTTCATTGGTTCCCAAAAATGTTTTGATTTGCAGGTTCTGCTTGATGAGTTTAAAGAAAACCTCAATCAACCACCGTCGCTTATACAGTTCGGCTATGGTAGCCGCACTCCGTTCCGGATTGTTGGTTATTAACTCTATGGCCGGCGCCCGAATTGCTTTTGACCTCACCTACGATGATTTGCAGCGCATAGCCGAATATAAAACCTGTGCGTTGTTCGAAAAGGCGCAAGGAAAACCCAACATTTTTTCCGATCGCAAATATTCCGCAAATTAGTCGCGTCAGACGTGAACCAATTCGGGGGTGAAAGCGTTGTTAATTGTCGGGAGACAAAGAAACATCGTATTGTATGAAAAATATCGGGATCATTCACTCGTTGAAAGGGATTTTTCAACGCAAACACCATTCGGATCGTCATGAAAACGTTTTCGGAAAGCGGAATCGGAATGATGTATTTTCCTACTCGATCGGCGCACCCGATGATGAATTAACAAAGGAAGCATTCCGGATGCTCCGGGAAATGAAACGAAAAGAAACGGGCAAGGGGCATACGGATAAAGACGGGAACGAACCGGAGGCTTAGATTGCGCCCTCTCAATTGTGAGGCGCTTCGGATACCCGGTGCTTCGGAAGCCCTACATTCTTCAACATTTCGTTTGCCTTTTCCAATTTGTCGGGAAATAAAATAATATTGTCATACTTATTCAACGATTTGTCCACCCGAACAATCGGAATTTTCCGTTTCTTTATTTCTACTGCTACGCTCGCTTTCATCTGTATAAAATTGATTTTAAAGGTCAGATGGAATATCCGGGTTCATTTTCGATTGGTGCTTATTTTTTGAACATGGATATTTCATGTTTTTCTTTGAAACCGTTCCGATTCCCGTGTTATTTACGGCATCTTCGCCAAGCCCTCCCAACGAACGTCCCAATTGCCGTCTTTCGGGAAACCGGGCGTCTCGGTCGTGCAGCCGTCCCAACCGGCGCACATCATCGCAACGGCCGTGAGCAAGCCTCCGTTGCCCGGAAGGTAAATGCGCAACCGATCGTTTTGATAGTTGTGCCCGTTCGCCAAATAAGTATTGGTACGCTTATCCATCAGCAAAGCGCCGACGGCTTTTTCGGGTTCGCCGAGACGGGCCGCGCTCATGGCGGTCATCGGGTAATCCCAACCCCAGGTATGGTTCCAATTCCAACGATCCCAAATCCAACGGAGCGTGTTCTGCATTGTTTCGGGCTGCACCAAGCGGCATTGCGGAAAGATGCCGAGCGCGCCCAGCACGGCAGGATGGTCGGAAGTGAAACGGACATTGCTGTACGTTTCGGGCGCCGATTCGGCAGCCAAGTACAAACCGTCCTTCGCGGCCAACGGCGACAGCTTGGCGATGATCTCGTCCCAATGCGGGTCGTGTTTTTGGCCGGTACGTTCGCGCCATTGCTGCGCCACGCCCAACGCATAATGCCAATACGACAGTTCGAACGGCGGATTCACCGTTTCGGCAGGGCGAAGGGTTTCCTGTGCGGGAATCAACCCTTTCAACACATAACGATCGGCGTCCTTTTCGTAAGTGGCGAACGAAGCCATGAATCGGGCGGTTTCGTCCACCAAACGTTTATATTTGTCGAGTACCGCCGGCGCGGGATTGTTGCGATAGATCAACTCGGCCATGTAGATGAAATGCGGCTGTTGCCAAATGAGGAACGAACCTACGCCCGAAGGAGCTTCCAATGCCGACGGATCGGTCATTTTCATCCAACGTATGCCTTCGAAACCTTGCCTTTCGGCGATGGACTTGGCAACGGGATAAGCCGCGTTGTACCAATCCATGCTGCGTTCGAGCAAATCGATGCGGTTCCACAAAGCAAAATGAACGGCGTGCCACCAATGCATCTCCAAATGGAACTTTCCGTACCAGCTGTTGTAAGTAAGTCCCGTTTCCTGCGGCGGAACGGTGCCGGCGCACTGTATAGCCATGAGGTATTGCGACAACACCACGCGGCGTTCCAATTCGGCGGCTTCTTTGGCTTTGCATGCCGAAAAATCGATCGCCCCTCCCCTCTTCCAGAATTCCTGCCAATATGCCGACGATTCGGCCGACACGCTTTCGAAAGCGGGAAGCGGATCGGGATCGGGCTTTTCCGTAAAGGAACAAACAAACGAAAAATCAGCGTTTTCGGGCGAAAGCACAAAATAAAGTTTCTCCTTTTCGGTAATTGTCGCTTTGCCCGTCCATTGCACGGTTACGTAATAAACCGCAGCGTCCAACCGGCGTTCGAACGTAACTCCTTGCTCCGACTGTTTCACGATCGTTGCGGAATGCTTGTCGGGAACGCTCCAATTGCAGGCATCGTCGCTGTGTTGGCCGGTAGGATAGGCAAAGCGGAAGTTCAATTTCAACCGGCCGTCTTTGATCAATGCCGATTTAATATCGGCCGCAATGGCGTCTTTTTTCGGGTGACAAACCGTTTGCACCTCCACCGGTACGTTATCCATTTCGAAACGGCTTTGTATAACGCCCTCCCGGAGCTTCAATTCCTGACGGATATTTTTCAATTCGGCGGCTTCGGCCTTGCTTCCGTCGGCGCGGAGCAGTTCCATTCCTATGTTTCCGAGATGCAGACGGTGCGGATTGACGCGATACCAATCGGCTGCCTGTTGCTTGCGTCCCGGCTCCTTGAACTGCACGGAATATGGTTCTTCCCGACCTCGAAAATTATAGTTTTCCAACGTTTCTTCAAACTTATAGCCTTCCGGATCGGGGAATTTGTGCCAACCCCACTGCGATTGCGTACCGAGCGGAACCCCCGCGACGCATAATTCGGGAAAAGACTGCAATCCGGTCGCATCCACCGTAAAGGCAAATTCGCCGTTGCCGACCGATAGCGAAGATAATGCGTCAAATTCGGTTATTATCGGATTATTGCGATTCACCAATGCTTCGCGATCTATTTTCGCAGGTTCATTCGTGCCGCAAGCTGCCGAAATGATCAGCATATTACAGTATATCCAACGTTTCATCATGGTGTGAGTTTAATAAGATGGTATTTTGGTGTAAATGTAGTATTTTTTAGTAAACCCACGAATTTCACGAATTAACACTCTATTTTATGTTATTCGCCGCTTTGATTTCCTTTTCGAAAGTCTTGTTTTCGATACGATAAATATCCTTCACTTTCCGGAAATCGTTGTTCATGATGGTAATATCTTCATTTTTGCCTTCGAACGAGAAAAACGGTATATTTGCCGGTTGCGGTTTGCAGGCATGCACGAAGAAATCCTTGATGTCTTTGCAACGAATAAAGCATGTCGCCTTGTCGGAAATATCGGCATGAAACCCGCTGATATCCACCCCTTCGGCATCTTCGAAAAAGAAAGCCGGTCGCACATCTTCTTTGACGACTTCGAACCGGACATTATCGAATCGGAGGTTTTTCACGTGCCGGCAATTGAATGCATAAGCCGGCGTGACGCCGAAGTTGTTATATTCGGGATACGATTTGGGCATGTCTTCCATGATTCGCTGCGCATCTTCTTGCGTTCCTCCGCCGGCAAACTGCATGTAAATATTCTGCAAGGTCACGTTTTCCACCAAGTAGCCAGGCTGTCCCGCAATGCTCATCCCGATTTTCGAGTTGTGCGGCGTTTTGAAATACGAAGCCGTCGTGTCGGGTTTCCACAAGCCGATGCCGTCGGCAATTAAATTGGAAACCGTTACGTTGCGCAATATACCTGGCGTGTCGCCTCTGCGATGACCGAGTTTGATGAACAAGCCGCCGTTGACGTTGTGCATGGTGATGTTGTTGATGACAATGCGATCGAACACGCCGCCGTCCACAAGCTCCAACGCGATGCCGGCCAAGCGCGTGTCATAGATATGGCAATTTGAGATAGCGATATCCTCGAAGCCTCCGACGCTTGCCGTGCCGAATTTGATGCCGTTGGATTCGCTTTTGAGGATGCAGTTGGTGATGACCAATTTCTTGACGCCGACCGGCGATTCGCTTTTCGGACAAATAGCATCGTCGCCGCAATCGAAAAAGCTGTTCGACAGGCGAGTGTTGTAACAGTCGGTGATGTCAATTCCGTCGTTGTTGGCCACCGCGCGACTGACAACGCTGATACCGTCAACGATCACATTGTTGCATTGCAATACCTTGATGCACCAAAAAGCTCCGTTGTTCAGGGTAAACTCTTTCAAACGAACATTGGTGCATTGGTTCAACAAGATCGTATGCGGCCTGTCTTTGATTCCGTTGTACATATCTTTGCTGTGAAACGCCGGGTGATCGCCGTTTCCGTGAATCTTTCCTTTACCGGTGATGGAAACATTATCTTGTTGATAAGCGTAAATCATGGCCCTGTCGGTATAAGCGTTCATATCGCCGGCACCTTTCAATACGGCGGTTTCGCTCAAGTGCATGGTAACGTTGTTTTTCAGCCGGATGGTTCCGGTAAGGAAAGTGCCGTTCGGAACGAGCACCTCTCCTCCCCCATCGGCCGAGCATTTATCAACGGCTTTCTGAATGGCGGCGGTATTGATGACGCGTCCGTCGCCTTTGGCGCCGAATTTGGTGATGTCGTATACCGATTGTGCATGAACGACGATACATGCAAAGATGATACATGTTGTTAAAATGATCTTTTTCATGAGAATGATTTTATAATGTTTAACTTTTTTTCAAGATTCGATAACGGAAGCTCCGGGTACTGCGCTATCGGCAAAATGACGGTAATGTTCATGATTCCTGACGGGCGACATTATCAATAAGGTGTCGCCGCTACGCGGCTTAGAATCGGTTGGCGCTTTCGATACCCGGGATTATCATCCCGGGCTGCAAAGATGTCGTCACTGCGTGACTTTCGTTGACACGGTTCCGGCTCGAGTTTGGAAGTGTCCCAATCGAGTATGGGAAGTACCGGGATCAAGTTTGGAAATGTCCGTGTCGCGTCTCGAACAGAGATAAGAAAATATATTCAAAGAACGTTCGGATAAGTCTGAACCTCGTTCGAGTTCACCCCGGCAATAAATATTCGGCTGAGGTGCAATCACAGCCGAACGGTAGCCGAAGGAAACGCTACTTTTTGCCCGGATTGCGTATTTGCTCCATTTCCATGCAGGCAAACAGTAGCGGCAAAATGCCGTGCGTATCGCTTTTGACGAAAGGTGTTCGGGCGTAGTCCTCGGGGTCGGGACTGAAATTGGTGCCGCCTTTCACGCCGTACAGGTTTCCGTCGGCGCCCACAAAGGTCAACAACGCCGCCCAAGCTTTTTCCAATGCGGGCATATATTTCTTGCGATCCAACCATCCGTTGTTGATTCCGCGAGCCAAAGCCAAAGTGAAAATAGCCGCTCCGGAGGATTCGCGCACCGTTTCGGGCATATCCAACACATTGTGCCAATAGCCGTCGGCATCCTGCGTTTTCACCAAACCGTCGATATGTTTGCGGTATATCTCCATGACAGCCTTATAGTTCTTGTCGTTTTTGGGAACGTTCAACAATACTTCGGTGGTTGCCCACACTGCCCAACCGTTGCCGCGCGACCAAAAAGGTATTCGTTGCGGCTGATCGGGATAACAAGCCTGCATGTAAAGTCCCGCGTCGGGTTTGAACAGGTATTTGTTGAACAGCACGATCTGTTTTGCCGCGTCGGCGAACAAACGTTTCCGCAGGTTCGGGTCGGAGGTATATCGGGCGGAATAGAGCATGTAAGGCAATCCCATGAACATATCGTCGGCCCACACGGAAGGACGACCGGTATATTGCCGGGCAAGCGTGCCGTCGGGCAGGCGAAATTGCTCGTCGGCGATGTAATGCATGATCTTTTCGGCATATTCCGCATATTGTTCCCGATAAGGGAATTCTTTTTCGTCGACCAACCGTGTCATGAACGGTATGGAAGGCGCCGTGGTGTAGTCCAACATGGGTCGGCCGGCGGTTCCCCAATTCATGGAACGGACGGCGTGCAGTTCTTTGGTTTGATATTCGGCCAAAGGCATCGTTGCCAACGTATATTCGCACCAACGGGCGGCATAATTGGCGTATTTGTAATCGCCGGTTGCCCGACTGAGGCGTTGCAAGCCCCATACAAAGTTTCCGACGTGATAACTCCATGCATAGAATTTTCCGCCGTCGGGGTTGTCGACGTTGATGTTGATGCGGGGGATGTTCCA
>JAVBRP010000296.1:0-6478 GCA_031547815.1 Bacteroidales bacterium
CACGAAGTCCGGATAGAGCCGCTCGCCTACCCCGGCGCCAAAATAAAAGGAACTTTGAGCGGTATGAATCCTGTGGTGGATAAAAACGGTATGGTGCAAGCCAAAGCCGTCGTACAAAATACCGGCGGAAAGCTCTACGAAGGGATGAACGTGCGGGTATTGGTGCAACAGGCTGTTCCCGACAAGTTGACCGTTCCGAAATCGGCCGTAGTGCTTCGTTCCGATCGGCAAGTACTGTTCGTATTTGCAAACAACCGTTCGCAATGGCGTTACGTGAAAACGGGTTTGGAAAACAGCCGCGAATACACCATTGAAGAACAGCTCGAACCGGGCGAACAAGTAATCGTGAGCGGGAACTTCAACTTGGCGCACGATGTGGAGGTGGAGATTGTAGAAAATGAGGAGTGAAGAATGAAGAATTTCGGATTTAAAGTTTAAAGTTCCATATTTTCTGTGGTTCTCCGTGTCTTCTCAGTAGCTCTCTGTGTCCCATCGATCAAAAATCAAAAATGGTAAAATTTCTCGTTGACCGTCCCATCGCCGTTCTTATGACTTTCGTGGCTTTGATGGCCATCGGATGGGTTTCGTATACATACCTGCCCGTGTCGCTGATGCCCGATGTGGCCATTCCCGAAATTTCCGTGCATTACAGTTATCCGCACAGTTCGGCACGCGAACTTGAAAACGCCGTCACCGCGCCTTTGCGCCGACAACTGTTGCAGGTAGGCCATCTGGATGACATCCGCAGCGAGACGCGCGACGGAACGGGCATGCTGCATTTGCGTTTTCGGTACGGCATCAACACGCATTACGCATTCATCGAGGTCAACGAAAAGATCGACGCCGCCATGCACAACTTGCCGCGCGACATGGATCGTCCGCGAGTGCTGAAAGCCGGCGCTACCGATATTCCCGTGTTCTATCTGAATGTGTCGTTGCGCCCCGAAAAATCCGCAATCGATCCTGCGGGAACGGTTCCCGAAGTGCAACCCGAACAATCGGGCGAAACCGACTTTCTCGAATTGAGCAATTTCGTTTCTACCGTCATCCGTCATCGCGTCGAGCAATTGCCCGAAGTTGCGATGGCCGACATGAGCGGCACCACCGAACCTCGTTTGATGATCGAACCCGATCTCACCCGCATGCAGAGCCTCGGCCTCACCACTGCCGACATCGAGAATGCGCTCACGGGCCAAAACTTGTCGGCAGGCAGCCTTTGGGTACGCGAAGGAGCTTTTCGGTATAATATCCGTTTGACATCCGCTCTGCGCACTGCCGAAGATGTGGGCAACGTCACCATACGCGGCGGCAACCGTGTTATTCCGCTGCACGACATTGCTTCCGTACGTTTGGAGCCGCAACCCAAGCAAGGCATGTTCGTCAGCAACGGACAGCCCGCCGTTGCCTTGGCGGTCATCAAGCAAAGCGACGCCCGCATGAGCGATATGACAAAAAATCTCAAATCGCTTGTCGCCCGTTTCGAAAAAGATTATCCCGACCTGCAATTCGATATTTCCCGAGACCAAACCGCGCTGCTCGATTTCTCCATCGACAACCTCAGCCAAAACCTCACGTGGGGCATACTCTTGGTGTGCGTCATTCTGTTTTTCTTTCAGAGCGAATGGCGCTCTCCCGGTTTGGTGGCCGTCAGCATACCCGTGTCGGTGGTCATTTGCCTCATCTTTTTCTTCCTTGCCGGGATGTCGTTCAACATCATTTCCCTGTCGGGATTGATCATGGCCGTGGGGATGATGGTGGACAATTCCATTATCGTGACGGACAATATCGGACAATACCGCGCGCGCGGCGCCTCGTTGCGCGATGCCTGCGTGGAAGGCGCCAACGAAGTGATACGACCGCTGATCAGTTCGGCGCTCACCACCGTGTGCATCTTCGTGCCGTTGATTTTCCTGAGCGGCATTGCGGGCGCGCTGTTCTACGATCAGGCCATGGGCGTAGCCATCGGGCTGGGCACTTCGCTCATCGTTTCGGTTACGCTGCTGCCGGTGCTCTATCGGGTTGCGTTTCAACGTCGGCCGCAAGCCGGGCTGAACAAAACAAAGGAACCGGTCATGGTGCGCATCATCAACCGCTTTTACCGGGCCGGGATGCACTTTACGCTTCGGCGTCCCGCAATCATCACCGTGATCGCCGTCGCGTTCTGCGCATCGATATATTTTCTTTTTCGGGCGTTGGATGTGACACGTCTGCCCGAACTGACGCAAATCGACTGCATGATGTACATCGACTGGAACGAACAGATTCATCCCGACGAGAACAATGCGCGCATCACCCGCATGTTGAATGCCGTTCCCGTAAAAGCGCGTCAGGAAAACAGATTTGTGGGGCAACAGCAATTTCTTGTCGATCAGGATACGGACATGGGATTTTCCGAATCGCGCACATATTTGGCTTATGCCGATGAACCCGAGATGCAGCACGCGCAAAAGCTATTGGCGGAATACATGCGCCGGCATTATCCCCGGGCAAGTTTTCGTCTCTATCCGCCGGGAACGCTTTTCGATCGCATTTTCGAGAGCGGCAATGCCCCGCTGACGGCAGCAATATCGCCCATGCGCAAAACGGTCGGTTTCACCCCCGCCGAAATCACCGCTTTGGTGGCCGAAATAGACGACAGCCTCGGCACGCCGCATGCGCATTCGCCGGCTTTCCGCGAACATCTCCGCGTGGAAGTCGATCACGAACGACTGTTGCTTTACAATGTGGATTACAACACGTTAATACGGGAACTGAAAACCGCATGCCACGAAAACGACATCGGATTGTTGCGTTCGTACCGGCAATTCGTCCCGTTGGTTATCGGCGGCGAATCGCAAAAGGTAAGCGATATGGTCGATCGGTTGAAAATTCGCAACGGCAACGGCGCGGAGGTGCCTTTGCGCGCGTTGATCCGGCTGCATCGCGAATACGATTTGAAAACCATCACTGCGGGTAAGGACGGCGAGTACGTGCCGGTCAATTTCGACATCGGCAATAAGGAATATCCGCCGATTGCGGCAAAAGTGCAAGCGGTGGTGAACCGCCATCCCGAGGCGGAGGTGCGTTTCTTCGGTTCCATCTTCGAAAACCGTCAAATGATGCGCGAATTGATGCTGGTGTTGACCGTTTCGATACTGATGCTGTATTTCATCCTCGCGGCACAGTTCGAATCGCTCGTGCAGCCGATCATTCTGCTGATCGAGCTTCCGATCGACATCGCGGCGGCGTTGCTCCTTCTCAAAATCACGGGAAACACGCTCAACCTGATGTCGGCCATCGGCATCATCGTCATGTGCGGCATCATCATCAACGACTCCATACTGAAAATCGACACCATCAATCGTTTGCGCCGCGAAGGCATGAGCATAGACGATGCCATTCATACTGCCGGCGGTCGACGCCTGAAAGCGATCGTACTCACGAGCCTCACCACCATATTGGCGGTGGTTCCGTTGCTGTTCACGCACGACATGGGCGCCGAACTGCAACAACCGTTCGCGTGGGCGCTCATCGGCGGAATGAGCATCGGAACGATTGTCAGCTTGTTCTTGATACCGTTGGCATACAGAACCATTTATAAGGTAAGAATGAAGAATGAAGAATGAAGAATTTGTACTTTTAACCGGTCAAACAGCACTCTCTTCGGAAGATTTTAAAACACTTTATTTCAATACATTATATATAATTACAACTTTTCAGGAATATAATCCGAAAAAGATACAACTTTTCAGGAATGAAACGCTCAAAATATGCAACTTTTTGGGAATGATATCCAAAAAAAATATAACTTTTCAGGAATTAAACACTCAAAATATGTAACTTTTTAGGAGTATAATACTAAAAATATGCAACTTTTCAGGAATTAAATCCGAAAAATATACATCTTTTTAGGAACTAAATGCTCAAAATATACAACTTTTCAGGAATGTAATCCGAAAATTATATAATTTTTCAGGAATGGAACACTCAAAATATGATTTTTTTTAGGAATGAAATCCTAAAAAGATATAAATTTTCAGGAAAATAATATTAAAAAGATACAATTTTTATGGAATTAAATCCAAATTAGTTGTATTTTTGCAATAATAATATTATTTCATCATAATCTTTGATCATTTATTTTTATGATAAACCGGATGTTAGAAAAGAATATAAAGGATAAACTTCATAAAGGTAAAGCAATTATCCTGACAGGCGCCCGTCAAGTCGGAAAAACCACCTTGCTCAAGGATTTGTTCGGAAATAAGGACGATTCTGTATGGTTGAACGGAGATGAACCTGATGTGCAAATATTCTTCGAGAATATTTCCGGCACACGTTTGAAAGCCGTTTTCGGCAACAAAAGGGTTGTCATTATCGACGAAGCGCAAAAAATCGCCGACGTGGGATCGCGGTTGAAACTCATCACGGATGAAATCAAGAACGTACAATTGATTGCTACCGGAAGTTCTTCTTTCGATTTGGCTAACAAAGTAAACGAACCGCTTACGGGCCGCAAGTGGGAATACAAGATGTTCCCGCTTTCTTTTGCGGAAATGGTGAATCATCACGGTTTATTGGAAGAACAGCGAATGATACCGCATCGGTTGGTTTACGGGTATTATCCCGAAATCGTAACGCATCCCGGAGAGGAAAAAGAGTTATTGAAACAATTATCCGACAGTTATTTGTACAAGGATATTCTGATGTGGGAACAAATACAAAAGCCGGACGGACTTCTGAAATTATTGCAAGCGTTGGCTTATCAAGTCGGTTCGCAAGTTTCGTACAACGAATTGGGGCAAATGTGTCGTTTGGATTCCAAAACGGTGGAAAAATACATTATATTATTGGAGCAAATATTTGTTATTTTCCGCCTGAACTCTTTCAGCCGAAATCTGAGAAACGAGCTAAAATTCAGTAAGAAAATTTATTTCTACGATAACGGTATCCGCAATTCGTTGATCAATAATTTCAGCCAACCGGAAAATCGTCAAGATACGGGCGCATTGTGGGAAAATTTTTTGGTTTCGGAAAGAATGAAACATCTTCATTATACGAACCGGTGGAGTAATTGTTGGTTTTGGAGAACCAAAGAACAGAAAGAAATAGATTACATCGAAGAAGTCGACGGCGAATTAACGGCCTGCGAGTTCAAGTGGAGTCCGGAAAGAAAGGTCAAAGAGCCTAAACAATTCCTTGCCGCATATCCCGATGCCCGATTCAAAGTGATTCACCGGGAGAATGCGGATGAATTTCTATTGTGAAATCTATTGTTTACCTTTGTCGCTTTATAAAAATCGCCGTACCGAAAACGAACAAATAATCTTGCATTTTGTAATTTGTAAAATGCCGAAATTTCAATAATCAATCCACATGTCGGACAATATTGCAGTTTTTCCCGGGTCGTTCGACCCTTTTACCGTAGGACACGAATCGATTGTATTGCGGGCGATGAATCTTTTCGATAAAATCATTATAGGCATCGGTTCCAACACCAATAAAACGGCCTTTTTTTCGGCCGAAGAACGTTTAGATATGATTCGGGAATTATTTGCCGGAAATCCGAAGATAGAAACGCTGTATTACGAAGACCTGACCACCGAATTTTGTAAACGGGTGGGCGCACGGTACATGCTTCGCGGGTTGCGTACTTCGTCCGACTTCGAGTACGAAAAGGTCATCGCGCAAGTGAATCAGGCCATGTTGCCCGAAGTGGAATCCATTTTCATGTTGACGCTTCCCGAACACACGGCGATCAACTCGTCGGTGGTGCGCGAAATAATGCGGTACAACGGCGACGTGTCGAAATTTGTTCCTGCCGGGATCGATATTCAAAAGTATTTGAAAGGTCGGCATTGATTAAAAATCGGATGAAAATTGCGCTAGCACCTCTCTCCCCGACCCTCTCTCCACAGGAGAGAGGGAGGTGCGCTCTCCGCTCGGATTGCGGGCTGCGCAAGGACTCCCTCTCCCGGAGAGAGGGCAGGGAGAGAGATGATACAAAAAAATCGATATCGAGAAGCAGCATTATCGGCAAAGTACTTTTCTTCACGACGTTTATCTTCATTACTTTCGGCACTCATGCACAAGAAGTTACCATTCGGGGAAGCGCTCCCGAGTATGCCGGTTGCGTGTTGACATTTCATTCCGCGGATAATTACATCAGCAATGTCGAAATCCGGCTCGGTGAATGCACTGTTGCGGCTGACGGCAATTTTATCGTTCGCTTGCCTTGCAAAAATGTTCGTCCGGTCAATTTACATCTCGGAATTTTCAATGTGCGCTTTCTTGCGGAACCGGGTTTCGAATACGAAGTGCAACTGCCGCCCCGCACCGATAAAACGCCGGAAGAAGCGGCAAGCGCTTTTTTCGAGGAAGTTCCCGTGTACATGGCGATTCTTTCGACCAAGGACGATAAAAAACAAACCGTCGATCCGGAAAAGGAACTCAATTTTCTGATTACGCGATTCGACGAAAGGTTTGAGCCGCTGCACGA
>JAVBRP010000381.1:0-3167 GCA_031547815.1 Bacteroidales bacterium
GGCTTGATATCCTTCCGCATCCAACCTTTTTCCTGCGCTTTGGCAAATTCCTTGATCGTATTTTTCATGCGTTCGCGGACGTTCGTACGCAAAAACACCGATATTTCCGAGTGGGATGTTTGGTACAACTCGGCGATGAACTGCATTCCGGCATCTTTTCCGGTGTCGAGTTTTCGTTGCACCAGAATTTGCATCTTTTCGGAAAACGGCATGTCGGCGTCCATCAATTCCCGAAAAAGCCGTTCGCTCTCGTCGAAAATATCGGTCAACATCGTTTCGGCCAATTTCGTTTTGTTCGGGAAGAACTTGTAAAACGTCATTTTGCTGACATTCGCTTCCGCGCAAATCTCCTCCACGGTCACTTTCCGGATGCCGTACCGAAAAAACAACTTCCGGGCGGCAGCCATGATTTGGTCGTATTTTCGACTTTTGTCCGATTTCATATTGTACTAACTGCTTTTATCCGATAAAAACACATGCGCCGGAACCACTCGCGCCGTTTTTCCGTTCTGTTCGAAAGTATCCGACTGTTCCAACGTCACGATGATTCCTTCGGAGAGATTAAAAAACTCCAATGCCTCAAACAACCCGTTCAATTCTCGTTTCAAATTATCGGGGGTTAACGTGTAACACACTTGTATACATTCTTTTACGGCGCCCTTTCGAAATGTTACGAAATCGCATTCATTCTTTTCGGCAAAATAGTATATCTCGCCGGATTGACGTCGAAGACGTAAAAACACGAGATTTTCAAATATTTGCCCTTTGTCGTCGGTAAACGATGCCGAATTGGCATTTACAAATCCTGTATCGATTGCATAAACTTTACGGGGATTGATACTTTGTTTTTTAAGCGACCAACTGAACTTGGGAACAAAATGCAGCAAATACGACATTTCCAAATGTGACAGGTATTCCATGACGGTTCCGGTTGCTCCTATTTCGAAAATCGACTTTAACTTGTTGCCCGTTATTAAGTTGCCGACATTCGATATCAGGTACAACGCCAAACGTTGCAAAGTTTTTATATCACGAACGCCATATCGCACCGCAATGTCGCGAGTCAATATATCGCCGAACAAACGTCCCGGCATTTCATCGTTTTCCGCTTTCACGTATTCGGGAAATCCTCCTATGCGCATATATTCCGTTATCGCATTGGCGGATATTTTTTGACGTTTGAACGCACAGAATTCATCAAACGAGAACGGAAAAAGTTCTTGCATTAAATAACGCCCCGTCAGTTTTGTTCCCAATTCTCGACTCAGCAATGACGCATTCGACCCGGTGACAATTAATTGATAATTTTCGTCCAACTTTTGACGGACGTAGCGTTCCCATTCGGGGATGATTTGTATTTCGTCGAAAAGAAGAACTTTTCTTCGTGAGGCGGTAATGACTTTATCCAATCGCATGAAATCGTTACGCTCAAAATCATACAACCGAGGGTCTTCGAAGTTGAAGAAAAACGCATGGCGATACTTTTTCCGCAATAATTGGGTCAAAAGTGTGCTTTTCCCGCATCGACGAATACCGGAAATGATCAATGCGTGCGAAGTCGGTTCGGGAATCGTCGACAGAATTTCTCTTTTCAAACCTTCGGTACGTGCCAATAAATTAACACGTTGCGCATCGGCGATTTCTTTCAAATGGGTATCGGGTATCATATTCAATTGTATTTGATACAAAAATACAATTATTTATTTTTGCAAACAACAATATTATTGTTTAGTATTAAATAATAGTGTTGATTAGTAAACAACACTATTGTCAATCATCCGATTTTCATTGCTTTAAACTTGCTTTGCTGAAAACAACTTCCGGAATGGCCTCGTCAAATCGGATACTTGTCACGATCCAGTCCGTTCCGTTGCCGTCTTTGAGCATATCCTTGTAATTCATTTTCATCGGGAACCACCGCTCGCCCGTTTGCCGGATGCCGGTGAGCAAAACGCGCTTGAGCAGTTGGCCGCTCTTGCCGTACAATTCCTGTTTCAGCGGGACGTAACGTTCGGCATCCACCCACAATTTCTGCGAATCGTATGCCGCATCATTCACTTTAGCGGAGAGCTGCATCACGTGGCATCGTCGACCGTCGAAAGTTTCTTCGCCCGTAATTTTCGGCGTGTAGATATCCCGGAACTTGCGGTCGTCCATCATATCCTCGTACGACAGGTCGGAACCCATCACCGATTGGCGCAGCATGTGCCCCGAAATCATGATCGTGCGGTCGGTCGACGGCGAATACATCCACAGTTCCTTGTCCAATTTCAGCATTTTGGTGCCTTTGTCGCGCGCGGGCGAGAGGTATTCGGTAAACGCTTTCTTGTCGCCTTCGGTATAGCTTTTCGAGGTCATGGTGCGGTTGTTGCGCTTGCCGTTCACCACCATGGTCGATTCGATGATCCGTGTTTTCGCCGACATGTTTTTGTCGATTTGATCCAATGTTTTTACCGGGTCTTGTGCAAACAGCAAGGATGTGCCCGATGATATTGCGAAAATGAGAATTATTTTTTTCATGATGGTATGAAATATTTAATTGCGATTTAATTCCGAATGATATCTATCAGCTTAAAATTGGTTGCATTACAAACCTTTTGTTTTTAAGACCCGGCAGGTGGGGTGTTTAAAATTTGTGATGTTTTTAAAATAAAACTGTTTGTTTATACTTTTAACCTTTCCGGAGCATAGAAGACTTCTCCCGGAGCTTGGGGATTGTCATTAAGGTGATTTTGATCATTAAATTTTTGATACCCCGCCTGACAGGTTTAAAAGCCTTGAATTTGAAATCTTGAATCATTTTATCCCAATTCTTTGAATAACGCCGCCGTATTCCGTTTATACACCGCAATTCCCGCAAGGGCGCTGCCGACAAGCATGGAAATAACTCCGGGAATGAATCCGATAAAATACATGCGGGGCGTGATTTCGGAACGAACGACGGGGTAGATGAGCATCGCCACGCTGTCCATCATGCTGCCGTAATCGATACCGTGCCGGCTCAAATAGAGCGACAGGCACAGCCCGAGCACGGTTCCGACAACCGACCCGATCACGCCCGTGAAAAACGATTCGGTGAGCAGGCTCCGATAAATATGTCCCTTTGTTTCGCCCAGCGCCAACCGAATGCCGAACTCGTTGTAGCGGCGAATCCCGCCCAAAATGCC
>JAVBRP010000287.1:0-12272 GCA_031547815.1 Bacteroidales bacterium
TAAATACTCTTTGCCGGTATTTTTTTGAACACCATTCCGCAACGCGCCGGCAGGTACAGTTTCAGATGACTGTTTTCCATCGGGCGGTCTTCGAAGATGCTGCCGGTGAAATAATCCAGCGATTCGTCTACCAGTCCGAAACCGTTGAACTTCGGCGAGTCGGTGTCCAACGCCACGCGGAACTTTCCGGGCCCTGTCGGGATTCCGTAATCGGTGTACGAACGATCGGGGCTGAAATTGAATACGAACACCAATTCGTTGCGACGGAAAGCCATTATTTGACGTTTCTTGTCTTCGAGCAACAATTGCGGCGGATGAGCATAAAAAGCCTCGTTGCCGATCAAAGCCAGCATCTCGCGGTCGAAATCGGCCAGAAATCGGAACCTCAGCTTTTGGTCGCGCAGCAAGCTCCATTGCCTGCGGGCGTGTTGGTACGACCAATAGTTCCCTTCACGCGGAAAATCGATCCATTCGGGATGTCCGAACTCGTTGCCCATGAAACACAGATACCCGTTGCCGGCAGTGCCGGCGGTCACCAAACGAATCATTTTGTGCAGCGCCATTCCGCGGTCGACAATGAGGCTCTTGTCGTTGACGGACATTTTGTAATAAATCTCCTTGTCGAGCAGTCGAAAAAAGACGGTTTTGTCGCCCACCAACGCCTGGTCGTGCGATTCCACATATCCGATCGTCTTTTCGTCATCGCGCTTGCGCGACAATTCGTAATAAATGTTGGCCACATCCCACTTTTCGTCCGATTTATCCTTGATAATCTTGATCCAATAGTCGGGCGTTCCCATCGCCAAGCGGTAATCGAACCCGATGCCTCCGTCTTCGATCGGCGTGGCCAGCCCCGGCATTCCGCTCATTTCTTCGGCCACCGTGATCGCTTCGGGTTTCACCCGGTGAATCAATTCGTTGGCCAGCATCAAATACGTCGTCGCGTCCGTATCCTCGCTGCCGTCGAAATACAGCGAATATTCCGTAAAATCCTTCGAAAGCCCGTGATGCGTATACAACATGCTGGTGACTCCGTCGAAACGGAACCCGTCCAGATGAAATTCTTCCAACCAGTATTTGCAGTTGGAAAGCAGAAAATGCATCACTTCATTCTTTCCGTAATCGAAACACAGCGAATCCCATGCTGGATGATCGCGACGGCCGTCGCCGTGGAAATATTGATACGGCGTTCCGTCGAAAATATTCAAGCCTTCGGCCGTGTTTTTCACCGAATGCGAGTGCACCAGATCCATGATTACCCGTAAGCCTTGTTGGTGCGCCGCGTCAATCAGCGATTTGAAATCGTCGGGTGTGCCGAAGCGCGACGATACGGCGAAGAAATTCGAGACGTGATAGCCGAACGAGCCGTAGTAAGGGTGTTCCTGAATGGCCATCAGTTGCACGGTATTGTAACCCGTTTGCTTGATGTACGGAATCATCTTGTCGCGATATTCGGCGAACGTGCCCACGCGAAACTCTTCGGTAGCCATCCCCACATGGCTTTCGTAAATCAAGGGAACGGAAACGGGCGCTTGGCATGCGGTTGTCTGCCATGCGTACGGCTGTTCGGGGTTCCACACCTGTGCGCTGAAAATCTTGGTTTGCTCGTCCTGCACGGTGCGGTTGGCATACGACGGGATGCGCTCGCCTTGCCCGCCTTCCCAACACACCAGCAAACGATAAAGTTGCCGGTGGCGGAGCCTGTCGTCGGGCAATTCCAATTCCCAAACGCCTTTCGGCAGAGGTTTCAACGCATACTCGGGGTCGGTTTTCCACCCGGTAAATTCGCCGATCATGTATACGGCGGTCGCGTTTGGCGCCCATTCACGAAACACCCAGCCGGCCGACGTCCGATGCAGCCCGAAATACAAATAGCCCGTTGCAAAATCGGACAATGAACTTCCTTGCGTCAACTCTTTCTCTTTTCGGTCGGCGCGTAATTTCCGTTGCGCAATCTGTTCGGCAAACGGTTTCAACCACGGATCGTTTTGAACCAAAAGCATACTTTAAAATTTAAAAGCCCCCACCCCGACCCTCCCCCCAATTGGGGGAGGGAGATGCGCCGGTTCCGTATGGCGAAAATACTCATATAAATCGACACATTTGTCGGTTTCAACGTGTCGTCTCCCTCCCCAATCGGGGAGGGCCGGGGTGGGGCCTCCTTATTTAATAATCTTCATTTCATCCAGCAAATGCGATGCTCCGGCGAATTTATCGATGATGAACAGCACGTAACGGATGTCGACACTGATGGTGCGCTGTACCGACGGCTCGTAAATGATGTCGCCGCTCATCGCTTCCCAATTGCCGTCGAAAGCCACGCCGACCAATTGGCCTTTCCCGTTGATTACGGGGCTTCCCGAATTTCCTCCGGTGATGTCGTTATCGGAAATGAAGCACACGGGCATTTCGCCGTTCTTGTCGGCATAAGGCCCGAAATCCTTCGCGTCGTACAATTCTTTCAACCGATCGGGCACGGCAAATTCCGCGCTTTCGGGATCATCTTTTTCCATAACGCCCTTCAGCGTGGTGTAATAGCCGTAATACACGGCGTCGCGCGGGAAATAATCGTTCACCTTCCCGTACGTAAGGCGCATGGTGAAATTGGCGTCGGGATACCAAATTTTATCTTTGTCCATTTCGACAATTCCCGCGATGTATAAACGATAGCCCTTTTCCGTTTGTTCATTTCCCTTTTCCACAGTTTCGTTCAGGGAGTCGGCCAATCGATGAATCGACTCGGCCGCCGAAAACACGGGGTCGTTTTTCAGTTTCTTTGCGGAAGGCTTTTGCAGAAAAGCATCCAAACGCGCGGGGTCGGAAAAGATCGATTTCTCGAACCAATCGCGCGTATATTTCCCGATATCGCCTTTATATTTCTTGGTAATGGTTTGATAAAAATCGGGATAATACGTCGGCGATATATCCGCAAAATACCGTTTCAGCATTGCTTCGGTCACTTCGCGATCCAACGCCTGATCGTAGTCTTTATAAAAATCGCCCGCACGGTTCCACAGCCGTTCCGTCATCGATTTTACCTTTTCGGGATCGGGTTTGTCCTTTTCCAATTCGGCCGACAGCGCACCGAAGCGCAGCGCGAACCCGGACAATTCGGCTCCGTAGATGAAACATTCCATGATATATTGCATCGCCGGTTTGTAAGCCGCATCGGTTTCTATTCCGCCTTTAATCAGCGACAGCGCATCGCCGTATTCGGCGCGACGGCCCGCATCGGCATTCACCCAATCGGTAAAACGCTGCTCTTGATCCAATTTCTTGCCGTACACATCCAAATGCTTGATACCTTGCATTTGTCCGATCGAATATTTCCAATAATTGCTCGAACGCGCGTATTTGGAAGCATATTTGATACGTACCGCCGGATTGGCCTGCATGTGACGCTTCATGATCTCCTGTTTTTCGCCGCGGATACTTGCCCTTGCGGGAAGTTCCTTATGAAGCAACTCGTCCACATCATCCGAAATCATATAACGATCGGTGCCTCCGGGATAACCCATCACCATCGTGAAATCTTCCTTTTCGATACCCTTCATCGAGATCGGCAGAAAATGTTTGGGTTTCAGCGGCACATTGTCCTGCGAATATTCGGCAGGCTTGCCGTCGGCATCGGCATACACGCGGAAAATGCTGAAATCGCCCGTGTGGCGAGGCCATGTCCAGTTGTCGGTTTCGTCGCCGAACTTGCCGATCGACGAGGGCGGCGCGCCAACCATCCGCACATCGGTGTATTCTTCATACACCATCAAATAAAAACGATTGCCGCCGAAAAAACTTTCCACCCAAGCCTCGTAATACGTATCGGTCGTTGCTTCCTCGGTTATCTCGGCGCTGACCACATCGATGGTGTCGGCGCGCGCGGCTTCCGTCATGTCGGCGGTCAGCCGCGAATTGACTCGGTCGCTCACATCCTCGATACGCACCAAAAAGGTGACAGACAACCCCGGCGTATAAATTTCTTCGCTTTTCGTTTTTGCCCAAAAACCGTCCGAAAGATAATCGTGATCCACCGTACTGTGCTGTTGTATGGCGTCGTAACCGCAATGATGATTGGTGAGTATCAAACCTTGGTCGGAAACGATCTCGCCCGTGCACCCGCCGCCGAAAATGACGATGGCGTCTTTCATGCTCGAGTTGTTGATACTGTATATTTGTTCGGCCGTCAGTTCGCAGCCCATTTTCTGCATGGTCCCGATATTCAGTTTTTCCAGCAAAGGCAACATCCACATGCCTTCGTCGGCCCGCAACGAGCCGAATGTTACTACGGATACCAAAAAAACGATAATTGATTTTTTCACTAAAAAATATGTTTAAAATGACACACTAAATCCGTTTCCGAGATCGAATAAAAACAACCGTAACACTTGGTGTCTCACGGTATCGACTTTATATCGGATAAAAGAATACAAAGATGCAAAATATTTCGGTAACCTGCCCGAAATCTGTTTATTTTATCTAAAAAGTATCGCAACGTCGTTATATTATTCCGTCGGATCATGCATATAGAAACGAAAAAACATGTACCTTTGCGTCCCTGAAATTTAAAAATATTACATGTCCGAAATTAGGAATATAGCCATCATAGCGCACGTAGATCACGGAAAAACAACTTTGGTGGATAATTTATTGAAGCTCGGAAAGCTTTTTCGCGAGAATGAGAATCCGGGTGAGTTGATCATGGACAACAACGATTTGGAACGCGAGCGCGGAATTACCATTTTGGCGAAAAATGTCTCGGTCGATTATAAAGGAGTTAAAATCAACATCATCGACACACCCGGCCATGCCGATTTCGGCGGCGAGGTGGAGCGCGTGCTCAACATGGCCGACGGCGTTCTGCTGTTGGTCGACGCTTTCGAAGGAACCATGCCGCAAACGCGCTTCGTTTTGCAGAAAGCGCTCGGGCTGGGCAAAAAGCCGATTGTGGTGATCAATAAAGTAGACAAGCCCAACTGTCGGCCCGACGAGGTGCAGGAAGAAGTTTTCGACTTGATGTTCAACCTCAACGCCACTGAGGAACAGCTCGACTTCCCCACTATTTACGGTTCGGCCAAGCAAGGTTGGATGTCGACCGATTGGCGCAAACCGACGACCGATATTTCGGCCCTGTGCGACGCCATCATCGAACACATTCCCGCGCCCATCGCTTTGGAAGGAACGCCGCAAATGCTGATCACGTCGCTCGAATATTCCAACTACGTGGGACGCATCGCCATCGGCCGTCTGCATCGCGGAACATTGAAGGAAGGCCAAAATATCACGCTGGTGAAACGCGACGGCAGCAAGGTTCGTTCGCGCATCAAAGAATTGCTGACCTTCGAAGGGTTGAATAAAAAGAAAGCGGCATCGGTCAGTTCGGGCGATATTTGCGCTTTGGTGGGATTGGAGGACTTTTCCATCGGCGACACGGTGGCCGATTACGAAAATCCCGAAGGTCTGGAAACCATCGCCATCGACGAACCAACGATGAGTATGTTATTCACCATCAACAACTCACCGTTCTTCGGCCGCGACGGTAAATACGTTACTTCGCGCCACATCAAGGATCGATTGGATCGCGAACTGGAAAAAAATATCGCTCTCCGCGTGGAGGACAGCGGTTCGGCCGATGCGTTCATCGTGTACGGCCGCGGCATTCTGCACCTTTCGGTACTCATCGAAACCATGCGCCGCGAAGGTTACGAATTGCAGGTGGGGCAGCCGAAAGTCATCATCAAGGAAATCAACGGCGTGAAATGCGAACCGGTGGAAGAACTCACCGTCGACGTGCCCGAAGAATCGTCGGGAAAAGTCATCGAAATGGTTTCGCGGCGAAAAGGCGACTTATTGAAGATGGAAACCCGCGGCGACCGCATTCATTTGGAATTCACCATTCCGTCGCGCGGAATCATCGGCCTGCGCAACCAGGTGTTGACCGCAACGGCAGGCGAAGCGGTTATGACGCATCGTTTCACGGAATTTGCTCCGATGAAGGGCGACATCGAAAAACGCATCAACGGCTCGCTCATTTCCATCGAAACGGGCCAAGCCATTGCTTATGCATTGGATAAATTACAGGATCGCGGACACTTTTTTGTCGATCCCGGCGAGGAAATCTACGAGGGGCAAGTGGTCGGCGAGCATACCCGCTCGGGCGACTTGGGATTGAACATCACCAAGACGAAGAAACTGACCAACATGCGCGCCACCGGCTCGGACGAGAAAATGAGAATAGCGCCCGCCGTCAAGTTTTCGCTCGAAGAGGCGCTGGAATACATTCAGGAGGACGAATATGTGGAAGTAACGCCGCATCACATCCGTCTGCGCAAAATCCTGCTGACCGAAATAGAACGGAAACGGCAGGGAAATTAATTGTGCCGTAACGCGAATGACGCGGATATTCGCAGATTTTTTTTCTTGCGAACTCATATATCCTGCGATCTTACGACCATACATGTCTTACGATCTTACAATCACGGCTGCACCGGCTCCGACACATTTTGCGGATCAGCGGGAGTCGTTTCTTCGGTATTGTCCGTTTCTTCCGGTTCCTTTGCTTCCTCGGATTTCGGAATGATGACCCGTCGCGGAGGCTTCGGCAGCGACCGTTTTTTCAGTTTTTTGTCTTTCGGACGTTCCTTGATGTCCTTGCTGTGCTTCCAATGCCCGCGTTTGAATTTCAGCCCGTCGCGATACAGATCGGGTTCGTAATATTCGTATTCGCCGACCAAATAAGGCATCAACGGCGACAGATGATCGAACTCGATGCGCCGTCTCAACCGATTGTACTCAAGATACATATATTGCGCCGCCGCAAACTCGAACACCACGCGGGTTTTCGTCCAGCCGTTCAATTCGATGACCGGGGCGCCGAATTGCGGTTCGCCGCTTTCGTTGAACGACAAAATTTCGATGATTTTCTTTTTCGTTTTCAAGTTGTTCATATCCAACCCCAAAAGAGTGTAATACCTTTTTTTGTCCTTTCCTTTTTTGGAGGGGATGATTTTGTAGTATAAAGTTCCGAACCACTCGTCGGGGCCGAGAATGCGTTGATCGGGTTTCGCGATGGAGTCCGATCGGTCGTTCAAGCCGATAACCTTATTGGGTTTACCTTTTTCGCCGGGAATAACGATAAGCGCAAAATGGCGATGCGTCCCGTCGCGCAGCGGATGATTCCAGTTGAAAATGCGGAACTTCTTGCGCGGCGCAAAAATCTTACCGATGGTGTGCAACGAGTCGAATTTGTATTTGTACGCCGTGGGGTGTACAAGTGTTTCCACCAAAATATCTTTTATTTGATCGTGCTTTTGCAGCGCAAGACTATCGTTTTTCGTTTCTGCTATTTCTTTGAACAATAGTTGTATGGATGCCTCGACAGGCCAAAAATCGACGGGCGGTTTTTTTTTCTTGCCGGAAACTTCCGATGTTAAAAATAACCCGACAACAATAAAACAAAATAAAATACTTTTTTTCATCCCGTTTGTTTTGAAGATCGGGAATTTCGCTTCGCTCGCCGACATTATCGAACGATAACGTTCAAGTCTTTCAGCAAATTATCCTTATACGATTTCCCGATCGGAATGCTGTTTTTTGCTTTGTCGCCGGTCTTTATGAAAATGGTGTTATCTTCGATACTGTGGATGCTCCCGACATTTACGATAAAAGAACGATGAACGCGAACGAATTGCTTCGGAGGAAGTTTTTCCTCGATAGCCCGCATGGTAAAATGGATCGTGTATTTTTCGTCGAAAGTGTTGATGATGATGTAATTTTCCAAAGCCTCAACCCACAGGATGTCCGCATATTTCAACTTAACCAGCGATGAATTGTGTTTGATGAAGATTTCATCGCCTTTTGAATGCAATCTGCTCTTTTCCTGACGTTCCGAAGCCTTATTCACGGCTTTGCAAAAGCGGCTGTAGGTAAACGGTTTCAGCAAATAATCGGTGACATCATATTCAAAAGCATTGACGGCATATTTATCTTTCGACGAAATGATGATAATTTGCGGCAAGTTGCTCAACGCATTCAAAAAATCGATACCGCTCATTTCGGGCATTTCGATATCCAAAAAAATCAAATCGATGTTTTCGTTCGAATTCAATACATTGATGGCTTCGACAGCGCTCGAAAGAGAATGCAACAGCGTGAGCGATTCGGTTTTTTTGACGAAATCCTCGGTTATCTTTCTTACAAAGCTGTCATCATCTATGATAATACAGTTCATCAATACAATACGTTAAAAGTGCCGTACAAATTTAATGATTATTTTTTGATATATACGAACTTTATGCCTCCATTATTTTTCGGGTTCTTCCGATTTGAACCGACTCATCAGCATTTGCGGGTTTTTTACGGAACTTTTGAGCCATTCCGCGCGCAATGTCTTCTTTTCGGCATCTGTCAGGTATCCGGCAACCGCGCCGGCGCTCAATTTTTGCATCAACTGAAAAATGACAATTCCGACCGATACCGATATGTTGAAACTTTGCGTGAATCCGCACATGGGGATTTTTAAATATTCGTCGGCTTCCCGGAGGATATATTTCGAAACACCCTGATGCTCGTTCCCGAATACGACGGCGCATTTGCCTTTATCCAAATCGAAGTCGGGCAACGCGATGCTTTTGTCGTGCAACGAAGTGGCAACGATGCGATAACCTTCGGATTTCAACATGCCGATTGCCGCAGCCGAATTGTCGGCCGAACGGTTATATCTTCGAATGGTCAGCCATTTGTCCGATCCTTTCAATACCATCGGATTGATATTGTAAGAATTATAATTCTCGATGATGTGCACATCCTGTATTCCGAGACATTCGCACGTGCGCAATACCGCACTGGTGTTTTGCGATTGATAAATGTCTTCCAAAACAACCGTAATGTAACGCGTTCGCAGGTTTAAGATTTCTTCGATCTTGTTGCGTCTTCGTTCCGTAACAAAATCCGACAAAAAAGAAATAATGGCATCGTTATCGATCATCGGGCGTTCGTTAGAGGTTTTACATATCGGCGGATTCAGGATACGCCAACACCGTTCGGTGTAAAAATCATTACACCGGAAAGTTCAAAAAAAAGGGAGCATTACGCTCCCTGAATAATATTGCCCGATAGCCTTATTGTACTTTTCCTTTCAATTCGGCGCCGGGAGAGAATTTAACCACTTTCTTTGCAGGGATTTTGATTTCCTTGCCGGTTTGAGGGTTACGCCCTGTTCTGGCACTTCTTTTTACTACGGAAAAGGATCCGAAACCTACTAAAGCTACGCGGTCGGCTTTCTTTAAAGCGCCTCCGGTAACTTTGATAAAAGCATCCAATGCTTTTTTCGAATCAGCTTTCGTAAGCTTTGCCTCTGCTGCAATCGCATCGATTAATTCGGCTTTGTTCATGATAAATTAAAAATTAGGGTTAGAATTAAAAAAAATGATTTAGATTAAAAAATTTACCAAAAATAACGTATTTAAAACAGCATCACAAATTTTTATTGAAAAATATCCCAAAAAACGGACTTTTTACATGATATTTTCTTCAACACAATAAAAATTTCCACTTATGACAAAAATATGAAACAAAAATTTATATATTCTTGAAACCGTTGTCATAAAACGGAAACAACTATTTATACGACATTAATAACAGAAAGTTTCATTTTTTGTTTTATTTTTCATGAAAAATATTTTTTTACATGGACGTAAAAGGCTTGATATATCTGTTTTCGATTTTATTATTCTTCAAAAGTGTTTAATATATGCAGGTATTGTTCAAACCTTCGCGAATGCAATACGCTGACAATCAAGCGTTTTGTATTGCATGGCAGGCGTGATGTGGCATCCGGTATTGCCGATTGATAATCACCGCTTTTTGTCGGCCAACACGCAGGGAAGTTTGAAAATTTTGTCCGTTCCCGCCGAATTATACGCATGAAAAAAAATAATATATACGCCCGTTAAAGATTTTCGACCGGAATCGTCGGTACCGTCCCAAGTAACAACACCTTCCGTTGCCAATAATTTTCGATTGACGAGCTGCTTGATCTTTCGGCCCGATGAGTCGAAAACGATCACTTCGGCCATCAACGACGGCGTGTCGAATGTGTAATTGATGTGCAGCACGTCATCGAAGCCGTCGTTGTCGGGTGAAAATACTTCGGGATTCAGGCTTATTTCTTTGCCGGAGGTCGTTTCGGGAGCGGCATATTGCGAATTTCGTTTTCCCGGCGTCGCAAATCCCGACAGTTGCGACGCCGTGTGCCAATTGCCCGCATCCAAGCTGCTGCGGTCGGGGTGCATACGCTCCAACGACACGCCGTCGCCGATTTTCAGAAAATCCGCATGTTGCTTGGCGTTGTAAGGCGCTTCGTCCGTAATGCGGAGGCTTTTGTTCAGCAGAACGATCCGCCCCGACTCCTTGGTTAGCGAGGGAATCGACGATTGCAGAAAGGCAGCGCGGTTGTCGGTACCGTATTGGCGGATAACCGCGTCCGTGTTGCGCGAAACAACCAGATACCGGTCGGGCAGCAACAGGAACGGCTCGTCGGTCAACGTTGCTGGCGTCGACAATTTTCCGTTCGCATCGCGGAGCGAAAGCTGCAAATCGCTTACCCGAACGGCTTTGTCCGAGCGATTGTACAACTCGACGAATGCGGCGCCGTCGATCGACGGGCGGAAAAGAATTTCGTTGATGACCACATCCGAACTGTCGACATCGCGGGGCAGCGAGAACCGGAACGGTCGGGAGGTCGCTTCGTAGCCGGCACAGTCGAATATTTTTCCGCCGATCGACAAGTCGTATGGTTGGTCATTCCGCAAAGGCGATTGCAAGGTCAGTTGCAGTTGATTGAAATGCTTCCCGCCGATTTGCACGTTGTCCACCGGAATTGCAGGATTCAGCGTAAATGCGGCACCGGGAGGCAGCGGATTGCCGAGCGGTTCGGATACATATAATATAATGGTATGATGATCGGGAACAGCGATTCGCCAAACTTCGGAAATTTCCGAATCGGCGTTGTTTTTATGAACGGAATTCTGCGTGCCGGGCGTTCCGCCGTTTTTGCTTGTCGAGGCTGTCCAATTTAGCGCCGTGCTGCACGATTGTTCCGGGTCGATTTGTTCGAGCGACCAACCTCCGCCCGTTTTGAACGAATCGTTGTACCAATCGGTCGTGAAATCGACCCACGCGATGACGGTTCCCGATCGATCCCGCAGTTGCAGATATTGTCCCGCATTGCTGACGGCGGTTTGCGAACCTAATATCGGCATGGTTGCGCCGTAGCCCGTCATGTCGGGTTGCGCTGCCGGATGAATCAGCAACAGGTAGCCCTTTGCGGGAAAAAGATATTGCGGAAACGCTTTTTCGGTGTTGCCGTAAGTGAATGTCCAACCCTCAAGCTCGATGTTTTTGTCGGAACGGTTATACAATTCGACGTATTCGTGTTCGGGCAAACGAACCGGAGGCGCGGGGTTTGCCATGATCTCGTTGATGACGATGTCGCGGGGCGTTGCCCGGCAAGGCGCGGAAATGTTCAGAACGGTGTCGCGCATCACGTTTCCCGCCGGGTCCGTCAAGCTCGACACCGACAATTTATAACGGATGCCGCAACTTAATTCCGTCGGAAACGGGAACGAGAGAACGGCGGGATCGTCGTCGCGGACTACGGTTGTCAGGGCGGGCGCTTCCGGTATGTTGAAATAATTCCCGTAAGGCGGCGCTATTGCTGCGAGCGCTTCCGAAAATCGAATCCGTATTTGCCCATCATCGACGGTACAGGAGGTTACTGCGGGTTTTTCGGTGTCCGTGTACGGACTGCCGTCGACGCGAAAATCGCCGAAGTAAAAACCCGTGCCGCGCGTAGCCGTGTAAACGCATACCACGCCGAACCGTGCGGATGCTTTGATGCGGTTGTCTATCGCTCCGCCTTCGAGCGAGAAGTTCCGCCCGCCCGACAAATCGATCTTCAAAGTCCAATAGCCTTGCCCGTCGCGCGTTACCGAAACGCGAACGTGGTTGGTCGATGCATTCAGCGTGCCGGAACGTCCCGAAATTATTTTTTCGGCTGTCGTTCCGTTTTGCCGGAACAGCGAAATATCGCGGTCGACGGAGCCTAACCGCAGGAAATATCCGTTCAACGCGCCGGTCGGATCGGCTTGGTCGGAAACCAAATACACCTTTGCGTAATTGGTCGACGACGGAAGAAAGTTCATTTTGAACGCAAATTCCCACGATGCCTCGGAAACAATATCGGAGGCAACCGATAAATAAGAAGTTCCCGCCGCGGC
>JAVBRP010000376.1:0-19043 GCA_031547815.1 Bacteroidales bacterium
CCAAGAAATATTCGGAAGTCGTTTTGAACAGCTGGACGCCGGAAACAAGCGCCACGGCAACTTACCCGAGATTGTCTTCGTCGGCCAACAGTAATAACAACCAAAGGTCGAATTTCTGGATGTATTCCAACGATTATTTCAACCTTGATAAGGTGCAACTCACGTACAGTTTTTCCGAATCACTGTCCAAAGCAATTTTCATGAAAGGAATGGATGTATTTGCTACTGTATCAAATATATACATGTTTTCAAAAAACCGGGATAAATTGGAATTGCGCTTTGGCGGCGAACCGGCATACCGTACATTTCTTGTCGGGGTAAAAGCTATGTTTTAAATAAAATAAAAAATGAACATAATGAAATTATATCAATACTTATTCCTGTTGGTTATCGCAGCAGCATACCCGGCTTGCCAACTGGTTGAGCCTGAAGACGACAACCACGACACAATGGCTCGGGTAATGAGAGACCCCAATTATGCGGAAGGGTTGCTGGACAGGGGATACATTTTAATGCCTTTTGTCGATTACAGGTTCGACGAAGTAGCCACCGACGATGCCGTATCCAATGTCAGATTCAACAATCCTTTGCTGTTGATGGGAACCGGCACGTGGTCATCCGGCAATAATCCGGAAGATGAATGGACCGACATGAACTCGGCAATCATGTCCATCAACCAGTTTTTGGAAATTGTTGACAAAGTTACATTCAGGGCGACCAACCTCGAAATCGACAAGCTGTTCAAGCGTCGTTTGACCGGCGAGGCGTATGCTTTGCGCGGGTTGTGCAAATTCTACCTGTTGCGCCACCATGCCGGTGTCGGCAGCAATGACCAATTGCTGGGCATACCCATTTATGACAAGTTCATCACCACCCGCGAAGAGTTTGCCAAACCGCGGGCTACATTTGCCGAATCGGTTGCAAGCGCTTATGCCGATCTCGATAAGGCGATGACCTATCTTCCCATGGATTATGCCGATATCAGCTCTCTCAACAATCTGCCCGATAATTATAAGGATGCAACAAATGTGGACGAGTTCAATTCCGTGTGCGGCAACATTACGAGAGATCGTATGTGCGGAAAGATCATATTAGGCATCAAGTCGCGCCTTTCGCTGTTGCAAGCCAGCACGGCATTCAATCTCAACAATGATCTCGATTTGTGGAAAAAAGCAGCAGACGAGGCATCGGTATTGTTGAACAGGCTCGGAGGTCCCGCCAAATTGGATGCAACAGGACACCGGTTTTACGAAGCCGCGCAAGTCACCAAAGCGAACGGTTATACTTTCCAGGATGAAATTATTTGGAGAAGCCGTGTGGTAAGCGAGAATCCTAAAGAATTGGCTTATTATCCGCCTTCGATATTCGGGAACGGACAAATCAATCCGAGCCAAAACTTGGTAGAGGCATTTCCCATGAAAAACGGATATCCGATCACCCATGCATCTTCGGGGTTCAACGCTGCCAACCCGTATGCCAACAGAGATTCCCGTTTGGATTTTTATATCGTCCGCGACGGCATTACGATGAGAAGCACCGTCATCAAAACCGGTTCGGGAGCCGGCGCCGACGGATTGGAAGCATCGTCGAAAGCGACACGTACGGGATATTACATGAGAAAGCATCTTGTAGAAGCCACCATCGTGGAATCCGGCAAATCCAATACCCAAAACCATTACAATTCATGGATGCGGTATACCGAAATTTTCCTGAACTACGCCGAAGCAGCCAATGAATTCGGAGGTCCCGACTATAAAGGAACCCAAACGTATTCCGCAAGAGACGTGATTGCCGCCATACGCAAGCGGGCAGGTATTACACAGCCCGATGCATATCTTGCTTCCGTAACCGACAAGGATGCGATGCGGGAATTGATCCGTAATGAAAGACGGCTTGAACTCAGTTTCGAAAGTTTCCGCTTTTGGGACCTGCGCCGTTGGAAATCGCCCAAGATGACCGAAACCGTCAGAGGAGTTCGTATTGAAGAAACCGGCGGCGTTAAATCTTATACGAATTTCGACGTCGAAAACCGTAAGTATCAGGATTATATGTTTTACGGCCCCATCCCCAAAACTGAAGTACTTAAATATAACTTTATCCAAAATAAGGGTTGGGATTAATTTGAAAAATAAAATAGCATGAAAAAAGTATTTTTTATTCTTGTAGTGATTTTGATTGGCGGGGCGTGTGAAAACTTTGAGGATGACTTCCCCGATTACGATTATACTTCCGGCTTTTTTCCATATCAAACTCCTGTAAGGACATTGGTTCTCGGGGATTATATCTATGATAACTCGAACGACAATGCCCATAAGTTTGTAATTTCTGTCGCCATGGGCGGCGTTTATGAAAATACCCGCGACAGGAAATTTACGATTGAAGTGGACGAAAATCTGTGTAATAATATCCTGTTCGGCAGAGGGTTGAATCAAATAAAGCCCATGCCGCGTAACTGGTATACATTGAAGTCGGATACCGAAATCGTCATTCCGAGCGGTAAATTCAGCGGAGGTGTTGAAGTTCAACTGAAAGAAGAATTCTTCCAAGACCCGACAACAATCGGATTGAGCTATGTGATCCCGATACGATTGAAAAGCTCTTCGGATGTGGATACGATACTTCGCGGAAAACCGATCATAGCCAATCCCGATGAGCGTTTGACCGGCGACTGGATTGCTGCGCCCAAAGATTTCACCATGTTTGCCGTAAAATATATCAACGAATATCACGGCAATTATTTCCGCTACGGTACCGCAAAGTTGACTTCCGGAGGCGCAACGATCAGAGACTCGTTGTATAATCAGGAAAAATATGTCGAAAAGTATCCGGTGCACCTTTTGACCACAACAGCGCGAAAACAAGTTTCAATAAACGCCACTTTTGCCACCAGAGAAGGGAAAACGGCCGATCCCATGACAGGCGGTTATCAACTGTTGTTGAATTTTGATGCAAACAACAGTTGTACGGTTTCGGCGCCTACAGGTTCGCCGTATACGATCACCGGTACGGGTGAGTTTAAAACAAACGCCTATACATGGGGAAATAAGGAACGGAATGGTATTGTCCTGAATTATACAATTTCGGACGGAACCAATATCTATACCGCCGGCGATGTTTTGGTGGCGCGGGATAGGGCTGTCGTTATGGAAGTCTACAAGCCTGCGGCTCCCTAAAATAATTTTTGACAAACTGTCCTCTTTATTGAGGGCAGTTTGTTTATTTTTGCAGATTGGTTACAAAAAAAGGAAAAAAGTAAACTTCAAAAATTGCATCAATGATCAGAATAATATTTGTATTATCCGTCATCCTGCACGTTTCCGTTGCCGCGCAGGATCAAAACCTGATGACCGGCAAATACTCGATTGCGGAGCTGCGGCAAATATTGATTCCGCAAGCCGAGTGGACACCGTTTCCGCGCTTGGACGATCGCGCCGGATGGGCGAAAGCCGACCGGAAAATGTTGGATGCATACATCAAAACCGCCGAATCGTACCTCGACTACGACTGGCCCACCATTCCGGCAACCTTGTCGCTGCTGATCGTCCGTACCGGCAACCGCAGCGAATACGAAGCCGTCAGTTTCAAAAAGAGAATCGTGCTGGGCACCATGATTTTGGCCGAAATAGCAGAAAACAAAGGCCGTTTTATCGACCCGATCATTAACGGAATCTGGTCGATTTGCGAAGAATCGTGGTGGGGCGTTCCCGCACATTTGCCCAAGACGAAAGAAATTGCCGGATTGCAGGATGTCTCGAAGCCCTTTGTCGACCTGTTTGCAGCCGAAACCGGCACTTTTCTCGCATGGGCCGATTACTTTCTGGGCGACAAATTCGACGCCGTTTCACCCCAAATTCGCAAACGCATCTACAACGAAGTCAATTATCGATTGATGGAACCGTTGATGAGCCAACGCCACGGGTGGATGTATAAAACGGCCGACGGCAGAGGCCCCAACAATTGGAACCCGTGGATTTGCTCCAACTGGATAAACTTCGTGCTGTTGCTCGAAAAAGACGATACGCGCCGCGCGCAGATGATCGGCAAAGCGTTGACGATTCTTGACGAATTCATTAACCCGTATCCGCAAGACGGCGGTTGCGACGAAGGCCCGAGCTATTGGGGCGCGGCCGCAGCATCGCTGTACGACAACGTGTCCATGCTGAACCTCGCAAGCCGCGACGCTTTTCGATATGTGTACGACGACGAACGGTTTCGCAACATGGGTCGGTTCATTTACCGCGCCCAGATCAGCGACAGCTATTTCCTCAATTTCGCCGACGCCGATCCCAAACCCGGGATTTCGGCCACAATGGTGTATCGCTACGGAAAAGACATTCGCGACAAAAACATGCAGGATTTCGGAGCGTATTATCGCGACGGGGAAACAAGCGGCATCGGACGTTTTCATTATTTTCGAAATTTTTATGCATTGTTCATGCAGGATGAGTTTCAAAATGCCGAACAACGATTACCTTTGCTGCAAAATGTGTGGCTGCCTGACTTACAGGTGATGGTTGCCCGTGACGCGGAAGGAACGACCGACGGCTTTTACCTCGCCGCTAAAGGAGGACACAACAGCGAAAGCCATAACCATAACGATATCGGTAATTTTGTGGTGTTTTATGACGGGCAACCGCTTCTGATCGATGTCGGACGCGGAACATATACCGCCAAAACATTCAGCAACCGCCGTTACGAGATTTGGTACAATTGTTCCGACTTCCATAATCTTCCGACAATCAATGCGGTAACACAAAGCCCCGGCGGCAAGTATAAAGCCGGGCATGTAGCTTATAAGCCGGGGAAATCATCGGCGGAATTTTCCTTGGATATTGCTCCGGCATATCCCGCCGAGGCCGGCGTGAAAGCGTGGAAGCGCACCATTGCGTTGAAACGCGGAAAGGGCGTAGAGATAAAAGATGTTGCCGATCTCGAAAAAGCCGAATCGGTGACGCAACACCTGATGACCTGCTATCCGGCCGAAGTGTTGAAACCGGGCGAAGCAATCATACACTTCCGATCCAAAACCGGGCAAACCGTCGATTTTATCGTAAAATACAACCCGAAGCAGTTTCGGGCGAGTGTTGAAAAAATTAAGTTGGAAACCGAAGAAGATCAAGGCATTATTGCAAAATGGGGCGACGTGATACATCGGATCAATTTTGATGCGCTATCGCCCGATAAAAAAGATACATACGTATTTAATGTGGTGAAAAAATAAAACCATGCGATACAGGCATTCGATCATCGCGATAATCATGATAGCATTCGGCGGCATAGCGCTTGCCGGTTCCGTGTCGGGCAAAAGTTCGGCTGCGGAAGCCGGGAAGGTTGATGCGGAAGAATACGCGAAATTATTGTCGCGCATCGATACGGATTATCCGGGCTTGGAACGGGTGAAAGCAATGATCGATGACCCGTCGGCAGCCGTAGAAAACTTGTTGCAATATTTTCGTTCCGCGAAATATACCGTAAAACATCCCGACGACACCGACGCGAAGCCGGGTTCCGCAAGCCGGAAAGATATCGAAATCGCCGACAATGCGTTAAAACACATATTCATAGGGCAAAGCTCCTACCCGCCAGTGTTTTGCGGCGACGATATTAATTGGGCGACATCGCCGGTGCCCGACAACGAGTGGGTGTGGCAACTGAACCGGATGGGTTTTTGGAGCGCCATGGGTCGTGTTTACCGGGCTGCGGGCGACGAAAAATATGCGAAAGCTTGGGCCGAACAATTGAAAGATTGGGTGCGGAAGAACCCGAACGACGCCGAGCATAAATACGCATGGCGCTCCATCGAAGCGGGAATCAGAGGATACCGCTGGACGGGGCTGTTTCGGCAATTTATCGATTCGCCCTCGTTCACACCCGACGTGCTGGCGGCGTTTTTGAACAGTTGCTTCGACCACGCCTCGTACTTGATGACCAAATACAGTACCCGCAGCAATTGGGGCTTGATGGAAGCGGAAGGCATGGCATTCATTGCCGTGATGTTTCCCATGTTCAAGGATGCCGAAAAGTGGAAAACCGAAGCAATCGATCGATTGAGCCGCGAAATAGATATTCAGGTATATCCGGACGGGCATCAGCGAGAATTAACCTTGTCGTACCACATAGGATGTATCGATTGGTTTTGGAATACATACAAGTTGGCGAAAATCAACGGCTTCGCCGACAAATTTCCCGCATCGTACCCCGAAAAGATAGAAAAAATGTGCGAAGTACCCATGAAGATCGCCCTTCCCGACGGAACGCATCCGCAATTCGGCGACGATTGGGCGGGAACTCCGGGGCAACATGAAAACCTGTTCCGCGCATGGGCCGAGTTGTTCCGTCGTCCCGATTTTTTGTATCTCGCAACCGAAGGCAAAAGCGGCGAATGTCCCGACAAAACTGCTTTTGCATTGCCCGAAAGCGGCATCTATTCCATGCGCAGCGGATGGAACAAAGATGCAACCTGCTTGGTGTTGAAATGCGGTCCCGACGGCGGTTGGCATTGTCAGCCCGACAACGGCACTTTTGTCCTGTATGCCGGCGGCCGCAACCTGATGCCCGATGGCGGAAGTTATATCTACAGCGGCGATCCCGAAAACAGGAATTGGTTCCGACAAACGAAAACCCACCAAACGCTTACTTTGGACAACCGCAATTCGCGCTATGCCCCGCAATTGTTGCTGTGGTCGCCCGGCGAAACGTTGGACATACTGGTGGTCGAAAATGCAGGCTACGACAACTTGACCCATCGGCGAGCCGTTTTCTTTGTCGACAAAAAGTATTTCGTCATCGTCGACGAAGCATTCGGCCCGGCTGTCGGCGAAATCGGGCTGCACTTCCAACTTGCGCCCGGAAAAGCCGTTTTCGACAAGAAAAATTATGCGGTACGCTCGGCCTTTGACCAAGGCCCGAATGTGTCGGTGCGCGCCATGTCCCGAAAAGGAATGCGGCTTGAAGAAGAGGAAGGGCGGGTTTCGTTCGAATATACGATCAAAGAACCCCGACCGGCATTTTGTTTCCGAACGGATAAAAATACCGCCGAAGGAATACGATTCGTGACAACCGTTGTTCCTTACGCATCGGATAAAATTCCCGAAGTCGACGTTAAATTTCCCGAAACGGCAAAACCGGGAAGTCCGGTCGTTAAATTTATTGTCAACGACGACTCCGGGAAAAAGGAAATCGGATATACCCTAAACGACAAGTAAAATGGGAAAAATCGGATTCTCAGGAATCATCGCTTTCGGCATACTGTCCGGTCTGCGTGTTCTCTGCAAGCGCAGATGCGCTTTCTATCATCGCGAAGCAACCGTTTTCCGACGGCAATAAAATATTTTCATCAGTAAATCAATAATATAAAAAAATACCCCCCTCATGAAAACCTCCAAAATTTCGACAGTTTGTATTCGTATTCTCTTTTCGACGCTTTTCCTCCTTGTGTCGACGGGAATACACGCACAATTGAAATACTTGCAGGATGTAAAGGATTTGCCTCCGCATCCCCGTATTTTAATGTTGTCCGGAGAGGAACAACAAATCAAGGCCAACATAGCGGCCGATCCGACGTGGAGCAAGATCCATCGATCCATCATCGACGAGTGCGACAACATCATTGCGCTTCCCGCAAAGGAACGCATCGTGGAAGGACGCCGGTTGCTGTCGGTGTCGCGCGAAGTTCTCCGCCGTGTTTTTTATCTTTCATACGCTTACCGGATGAGCGGCGAGGAAAAATACGCGGAAAGGGCCGAAAAGGAAATGTTGGCCGTAGCGGCGTTCAGCGATTGGAATCCTTCGCATTTTCTCGATGTTGCCGAAATGACCATGGCCATGGCGATCGGCTACGATTGGTTGTACAACCGCTTGTCGCCCGCTTCGCGCGATGCCGTCAAATCGGCGATCCTTCAAAAAGGAATCGACCCGTCGCTGAAACGCGGAAATAACGGCTTTTTGCGATCGACCAACAATTGGAATCAGGTGTGCAACGGCGGGATGTCCTACGGCGCATTGGCCATATACGAGGATATGCCCGAATTTGCCAAATTGATTGTCGACAGGGCCGTAGAAAGCATCCGCCTGCCGATGGGCGAATACGCTCCGGACGGCGCCTACCCCGAAGGATACAGCTATTGGGAATACGGCACCGGATTTAACCTGATGTTCCTGAGCGCCGTTACAAAGATTTTCGGAACGGATTACGGATTGAGCCAATTGCCCGGATTTTTGAAAACGCCGGGATATCATGAAAATATGGTCGGCCCGACGAATTTATGCTACAATTACGCCGATTGCGGATCGGGCGCCGGCGGTTTAAGCCCTTTTATGTTCTGGTATGCGGCACAAACCAAAAATCCGTCGCTGCTCTGGCTCGAAAAGAAGCATTTGGAAGCGGACAGGAAATATATCGGCAATCGATTGTTGCCCGCCGTCATGATTTGGGGAAGCGCCACCAAGGTCGACGGCATTCAGCCGCCCGCCGAATTGATGTGGGCCGGAAGAGGCGCCAACCCCGTCGCATTGATGCGCAGCTCGTGGACCGACCCCAATGCCGTGTTTGTCGGGTTTAAAGGCGGAACGGCATCGAGCAGTCATGCGCACATGGACGCGGGATCATTCGTCATGGAAGCCGACGGCGTGCGCTGGGCGATGGATTTCGGGTCGCAAGGCTACCATTCGCTCGAATCGAAGGGTGTCGACTTGTGGAACAAAGCGCAAAACTCGCAACGGTGGCAGGTGTTCCGATACAATAATTTTGTACACAACACGCTGACCGTTAATGACCAATTGCATTTGGTGGGCGGGTTTGCCGATCTTTCGTCGTGGTCGTCGGCGCCTTCGTTCATGAATGCCGTTGCCGACTTATCGAAAATATTCGAAGGCCAATTGTCGCAGAGCCTCCGTGGCGTTGCGCTTGTCGACGGGCAATATGTGGCGGTGCGCGACGAGATCACGGCGGCTGATAAGGAAGTGACCGTACGCTGGACGATGTTGACTCCGGCCGATGTCAAGATCAAAGGAAAAAATTCCGTAGAATTAAAGAAAAACGGAAAGAAATTGACGTTGCAGGTTGTCGAGCCGGCCACGGTTACCATGAAAACATGGACAACCGCTTCGACCAACGATTATGACGACCCGAATCCGGGTACCGTTCTGGTCGGGTTCGAGGTGAAGATTCCCGCGCGCACGTCCGCCGCTTTAACGGTGAAACTGATTCCGCAAAGCGCAAAGAAAACCGGCGCGAAAGTTCCCGAATTGAAAGCATGGCCGAAATAACGTTCGTCGGAAAGTATCATAAAACATATCGGAAATAAATGCATACGATCATGAAAAAACTTTATATCGTCGGGTGTTTTGTCTTGGCGAGTGTTTTGAACATCCAAGCCGCGCCCGATACCGATATCGAACTGATTCGAAGCAGGATCGTTTCGGAAATGATGGCGCCCGAAGTCGACGACATACGCATTAAGGAGTTGATAACCACTCTCCGCAAAGACGGAACGTGGCCCGGGATCAATTACGAAGACGTGGCGCGAACGGGATTTGAACACACCCGGCATTTGGGTAATTTGATGCAAATGAGCCGGGCATACAAGAAAAAAGGTTCCGCACTGAAAGGTAAAAAGGAACTGAAGGTCGCCATTCATTCGGCGCTCGATTTTTGGCTTGCGCACGATTTCATTTGCGATAACTGGTGGAACAACGAAATAGGAACGCCCGACAATTTGACAACCGTGTTGCTGATCATGGACAAGGATCTTACGCCGACTCAAATAGAAAAAACCTCGGCAATCACCGCGCGCGGCAATCTGAATGCGCCGGGCGCGCGTCCGAGCGGCGACCGTATTAAGATCGGCGGCATACAGGCCAAAAACGAGTTGTACCGGCGTGATGCCCGCGCGTTCGAAACCACGATCAAAATCATCGAAGGCGAAATAAAATTTGCAGCCTCAAGCGGTATGCGGCGCGGCATGCAGGTCGATTACAGCTTTCATCACCGCGACGACCGCGTGAACAATACGCTTTCGTACGGAACGGGGTATGCCGACGCTTTTGCCGAATGGGCGGCTTATGTGAGCGGCACGCGCTTTCGCTTTTCCGACAAGCCGATCCGCCAATTGGTCGATTACTATTTGGACGGGATTTGCAAACAGATGGTTTACGGCAAATTTGCCGATCCGGGAACCGCCAACCGCGATATTTCCCGTTCGCGAAGCGGCGGAACGGCCGGCACGCGAACACTCGAACGGCTGTTGGTCGCGACCGATTACCGCAAGGACGAGATGCAAAAAATGATGGACATTCGTTTGGATAAAGCGAAGCCCGACATGTCGTTCGGAAAATTCTTCTGGCAAACCGAATATTACGTTCATCAGCGTCCCGAATATTTCGCGTCGGTGCGCATGTTCTCCGAACGCAACGCCAACATGGAAGAACCGTACAACGGCGAAGGGTTGAAAAACCATCATCGCGGCGACGGCACCAATTATCTTTCCGTTACCGGAAAGGAATACCGCAACATCGCTCCCGTGAACGACTGGCAAAAGATACCCGGAACCACGATCCTGCAAAAAGAATCGTTGCCCGACGAAAACGAAATACAAAAATACGGGTTGACCGATTTTGCGGGCGCCGTCACCGACGGGATGTACGGAGCCGTCGCTTTCGACTTCATCAGTCCGCACGATCCGTTGCGCGCGCGCAAGGCTTGGTTTTTCTTCGACGACGAGTACGTCTGTCTCGGAGCCGGAATTAAAGCCGATGCAAGGGGAACGGTGGCTACAACGCTGAATCAAAGTTTGTTGTACGGAGAAGTGATTGTCGGCACCGCCGAAAAAACGCAACCGGTCGAACGCGGAGACAAAGCCGTCGAAAACACTCGTTGGGTATTTCATGACAACACGGGCTATATTTTCCCCGAAGCCGTCACCGTCAATATATTCAATCAAGAAGCGTCGGGAACCTGGTTCAGCATCAACCGACAAACAAGCTCGTCGAAAGAACCCGTAAGCATGGACGTGTTCAAGCTGTGGATCGACCACGGCGCCCGTCCGAGAAATGCGTCCTATCGCTGCATCGTGATGCCTGCCGCAAGCCGGCAAAAAGTCGAAGCGGCCGTCCGGAATCCGAAAGTCGAAATCATATCCAATACCTCCGCCACACAAGCGGTTTGGCATAAAGGACTGAATATCGTACAGATCGTCTTTTACAAAAACGACACGGTTACCTTGCCCGACGGGCTTAGCGTCGCGACGGACAGTCCCGGAATCGTGATGTTGCGATCGGCCAATGGCGAAATAAAAGAAATATCGGTAGCCGATCCGTCGCGCAAATTAGGGAAAATGCACGTCACCGTCAACAAAAAGATGACCGGCAACGGAACCGGTTTCCGCATCGTTCGCGACGAAACAAAAGGCGTCGACAATATGACGATCGATTTGCCGCAAGCGGAATTCGCCGGGAAAAGCGTAACGATCAACATGTAATCTGCCGTTAACGCCCTCATCGATAGGAATTAGAACTCGCACACTTAATATTTGAGCTTGGAGACGAGCCGGGATCGTTGTATCGATGCCGAAATAACACGTTCGCGCAAATAGTCGGACAAACTCACCGTGTTCCGATTTTTTGAACCGTTTCTCTGTATTCTTTTGGAAAAATTAAAAAAATATATCCTCGTTTGGTTGATTTTATCGGGGTTCGCCGGCGGCAATTATGTTGCCGCCGATTCGGGAACCCGATACAAGTTCCGTACATTCTCGCCCGAAGGCGGATTGTATTTCGACGGGATAAAGTCGATCAAACAAGACGCCGATGGTTTCATTTGGCTGGCGCTCGATAATTATGTCTATCGATTCGACGGGTATCGATTCGAAAAGTACGATGCCCGCTTCGATAAAGGAACGGTCGATCAACAGTGGATATTCCATTTTTTCGAAGTCGATCGGTCGGGCCGATTGTTTCTGACAACCAACAACGGTTTGTTTGCATACGATCACCGGAAGGATGCTTTTACGATGTTGCTGAATACCGATGCCTCTCTGATACAAAACGATATGTTCGGCAACTTATGGGTGAAAACCGATTGTATCGGAATATTCGACACAGAGAAAAAACAATTTTCGAAGATCGAGTCGGAAACCGGATTGATCACCAATGCACAAACAATCAGCAGTTGCGGGCCCGAATTGTATGTGGGAACCTATTCCGGCGAAATTTTTCGATTCGACTACCGGTCGGGAAAGTTTCGATTGTTTTATTCTTTTCCCGAAAAATATACCATTGCGGACATCAAACGGTTCGGAGACGATTTATGGGTATTGACTCGAGGTGACGGTTTGTTTCGGATTGACGCAAAATCGGCCGAACGCAATAAAAAGATCGGGTTTTTCTGCGTGCAGGGCAATGAGCGCGTTCCCGCCAAAACGTTATACATCGATAAGTCGGGATCGCTTTGGGTAGCCACCCAAAGAGGCTTGTACATTATCCATCCCGACGACGATCGGTTCTCTCATTATTCTCATTCTTTTTTCGATCCGGGCAGTCTGCCGAACAGTTCGGTTTGGACGATCGTCGAGGACCGGCGGGGAAATCTTTGGTTCGGGACATACTCCGGCGGGCTGTGTTATCTGGATTTTGAGCATAAAGACAATTTCAACGCTTTCATGCCGCACGAAGGCGGGTTGAATCACAATGTGGTGAGCGGATTTGCCGAAGACGACGATTATTTGTGGATCGCCACCGAGGGTGGAGGCATCAACCGTATGGAAAAAGCCGGCGGTAAATTTTCTTATTACAATCGCGGACCCGGCAACAGCTTGATGTACGACAACGTGAAGTCGCTGTTGCCGGACAAGCATAAAAATTTGTGGATTGCCATGTATCGAGGCGGCTTGGATTGCCTGAACACGCGAACCGGAATGTTTAAACATTATCCGGTAAAAACCGACAATTCTGACGGATTATTGATCAGGGATTTGAGAAAAATAATATCGGAATCCGATTCCGGTTTATGGATCGCTTACCAGATAAAACAATTGGGCATTTCATTCTTTTCGTATAAAACGGATTCATTCACGCATATTACCTTAGACCCCGAAAAAGAATACATTTACGATATCTGTCGCGGAATGAACGACGATTTGTGGGCCGTTTCAAGGAACGGGCTGTTTCGCACCGATGTACGGACGCACACGACGGAGAAAATTCCTTTGGACGGAAACATCAAACAGCAATCCGTCTATGCCGCATCCGACGGAAATATTTGGATCGGAACACTGGGCAGCGGCTTGGCGAAATACGACATCGCGACCCGCAGGTTTTCGTATTTCGACGAGATGCTGAAATTCGGCGCCTCGTCGGTATTCAGCATCTGCGAGGACGATAACCGGCTCCTTTGGCTGGGAACCGATAACGGTATTTTCAGATATGATGCGAAAAACAATCTTTTTACCAAATTCGATAAAGACGACGGGGTTCACGGAGCAAGAAACTACCCGCTGGCATGTATGAAAGGGAAAGACGGGAAATTGTACTTCGGCGGAACTACGGGCTTTACGGTGTTCGACCCTCGAAACATTGTGCCCGACGGTTTTGCGCCTCGTGCGGTGATTACCAACATACGGCTTGACAATGCCTTGGTAAAACCCGATTCGGAAGGCGCTCCCGTGCCGCAAGCTGCTCCGGCGGTGCAAAAATTGACTTTCGGGTATCTTCAATCGAATTTCGGATTCGAGTTTTCGTCGGATAATTATTCCGCACCCGAAAAAACTCGATTCCGCTACCGTTTGCAAGGTTATGACGACCGATGGACCGAAACGGATGCTTCGCGGCGATATGTCGACTATTCGAAAGTGCCGCCCGGAAACTATATCTTTGAAGTGGAAGCGTCGAAAAACGACGGCTCTTGGAGCAACAGTTCGACGACGATAAAAATACGGCGCAAACCGGCTCCATGGAACAGTCTCGGCGCTTATATCCTCTATTTTGTTGTATTTGCGATGTTATTCGCAGGCGCTTTTTTCTATTACGACGAACGGAAGAAGATGAAGATGAGCCGATATCTTGAAAGCATCGAAATGAAACGCCGGGAAGAAATACATCAGGAACGGCTGCGCTTCTTTACCAACGTGTCGCACGATTTCAGAGCGCCGTTGACCTTGATGTCGGTTGCCCTGGAAAGCCTGAAGGACGACAAGATCAATGTCCGGTACTACAAAATCCTGAAAAGCAACACCGACAGGCTGATGGATTTGGTGAACGAATTGATGGATTTCAGAACGGTAGAGGACGGGAAAATGAAACTGCACATCGTATCGGCTTCTTTCAACGATTGCGTTTACAATGCGGCAAAAGATTTTCAAGACTATGCCTTTCAACAACATATTGATCTGAAAATAATACAAGATGCATCTTTATCGGTTGCGAAAAATTTCGATGAACGAATCGTCGAGAAAATAGTGATGAATTTGATCAACAATGCACTAAAACACACGGAACAAGGCGGAACCATCTCGGCTGAAACACTTTCGGATTACCGTCGATTTGTTTCCGAATACGGCTACAGCTATTCGGTAGGCGAAAAACCCGACTCGGGCAACTCTTTCGCTTTGGTCGTTCGCGATTCGGGGATCGGCATATCTTCCGCTTCGTTGGAGAAAATATTTGAACGATACTATCAGATCGAAACCTTGAATACCCGTCAACATCTGGGATCGGGAATAGGGCTGGCGTTGGTAAAAAATCTGGTTTTGCTGCATCGGGGAATGATCACGATTTTCAGCGAAAGATATAAAGGAACGGATATACTTGTGGTTCTGCCGAATATCGCCGACCAAACCGAAAGAAAAGTTCGGATATTCGACCGGAAGACCGGAAAATCGACGCCGGCCGACAATCTGCAACTCGACATACAAGAGCCGGATAATCAACCGGATGAGAACCGCTCGAATCTCGAAAATAAATCGACCCGCGGCAATGAGCGTATTTTGGTGGTTGAAGACAACAACGACCTGCGCAATATGATTGTCGGCTACTTATCCCGACAATACGATATATTGGAAGCGCCAAACGGGATGAAAGCCTCCGAAATAGCGGCAAGCAACAAAATCGACCTGATCGTTTGCGACATCATGATGCCGATGAAAGACGGAATCAGTTTTTGTAGGGAAATCAAAAACAATCCGGACACATCGCACATCCCGTTCATCGTCCTAACCGCGAAAACAGGCGCGGAAATACGGATCGAAGGAGTAAAATCGGGAGCGGACATTTACATCGAAAAACCGTTCGATTTGCAATTTTTGTCGTTAACCATCCGCAACATTTTTGAACAACAAAAGAACCTGAAAAAACATTACGCGCAGAACTTCTTTGCCGACGAAAAGATGATCGATGCGGAAGACGACGACAAATCTTTTATGCAATCGTTGATCAACATCATCGAAGCCCACATCGACCGGTCGGGAACGGAAGTAAATCACATAGCCGCGGCATTGTCGATGAGCCGCAGTAAATTGTACCTGAAAGTAAAAACAATCACCGGAAAATCGGTGGTCGAATTTGTCAGAGACTACAAAATAAGAAAAGCCGCCCAACTGTTGACCGAAGGCGATCATTCCATCCGGGAAGTCATGGACCGGCTCGGATTCGAAAGTCAATCATATTTCACACGCATGTTCAAAGAAGAATTCGGCTGTACGCCCTTTGTTTTTGCGGAAAATGCACTCAATGCAAAGCTCGCAAAAGGAGAAAACAAAAATGAACCGACTTCGGTATGAAACCTTCAAAAACAAACGGTCTTGCGAATCGCGAGGCGCGAGCGATGAAACAATCCGGTTTTGCGATATTCTTCTTTTGGTAAAACTTGACAGCGCGAAGTATTACAGACCTGCCCTCCTGCAACACCTGCTGCCGAGGACTGCCCCCCCGGTGTCTCTGCAACACATGTTGCGAACCCGACTCCGGACCCGATTCGACCTTGCAACACCTGTCGCGAACAAGAATCCGGTCTCAGGCTTGTCTGCGACACGTGTGCAAACAAGAACCCGGGTGCAATTCTTGTTTGCAACATGTGTCGCGAGCAAGAACCCGGCCTCGGGTCGGGTTGCAACAGGCGTTGCAGACTTGAATCACCCCCTCACCCTTATTCGCGACACTTGCTGCATAGGCGCTTTCCTTTCCGTTGTTCGTGTCAAAAGCAGTAACGGCCGCCCGAAAACTTTCGAACGGCCGTTGCTGCATATATTACTTCTTACTTCTTACCTTTTACCTTTAGGCGTACCAATCGCGTTTTCGGTTTTTCAGCTTTTGAAGCACATCGATACAGATATTTACATCGTTGACCACTTGGAAATCGAACATCCCGACGCAGATAAAATCGGCGCCGTTTTCGAAAGCCCAATTGAATCCGTCCTGCGGCTTGATGGCCCCTGCGGCAAGCACCTTGAAGCCTACCACCGGCACTTTGACGCGATTGACAAACTCGATGGTACGATCGGGGAACGGGCAGAAACAGTTGTCGTGGAACATATTGTGATCCAAATATCTTTTAGCGTCCACCTCAAACGGCTGCCTGTTTTCGCGCGGATGCGCCGACCAGTAATTGTCGTGATGCATCGTCTTCATGTAATAATCTGGGATGATGCCTTGCTCTTCGCACAAAAGGAACGAATCGATCGTATGCGCGCCCAATCCGGCGGTGATGCCTTGACTTCTGATCTTGTCCGTCACTTTGCCGATGACGTCCAGCTTACCGTCGCGGACGAGAAAATCGCATTGCCCGCCTTGCAGTTGAATGATGTCCATCCCGTTATCGACAGCCGACATGGTGTCTTCGTAAATATCGCCGTCTTTTCCGTTCACCCCCACTTGCACGATCACTTTGATCTTGCTGCCGGTCAGCTTTTTATATTTCACCATGGTAGGCATGGTCGGGAAACCGATATTAATGGCGTTGATGCCCGCCTGCTCGCAAAGCATCAAGGTCTCGAAAATCTTCTTTTCGGTATTGTACGCTTTGAAAAGCGCGCCGGCATAAAGCAGATCGCGTGCGTGCGCCCAACCGCCGATCAGGTTTCCGCCCATGATCAAACGGCTGATTTCGTGATTTCCGAGTTTCCCTTTCGGAAGAACGCCTTTCAATTCGCTCAACGCCACTTGGTTGATCTGTATGGTGGCGCCCGACGAAACATCCACGCCGTACTCTTTGCCGCTTCGCCATGCGCCCCATCCGAACAACCCCAAAACGGGCAATACCGCCAGGTCTTTCAGCACTTCGCGACGGGTATTCACGGGCGCCGTCGCTTCTTGGGGCGTCGCGACCGGTTCTTCCGCCGGTGCGTGAACTTGCTTGTTCTTTTTCAGAAGCCGGATCAGATCGTCCAATCCGTAGCCTTTTTCCTTATAGAAGAAAATGAAAACAAGCGCCGCCGCCTCGATGAATAATTGATTGATGACGTACACCGTGCCGTCGCCTCCGAGCAGAGAAACGCCGAACGGCGGATAGGCAAAGTAGTACAACACGAGCAACAGCGCTCCGAACAGGGAAGCCCAACGGATAAACAATCCGAGGAACAGCGCCAAGCCGATCAGGATCAATCCCCAAACATTCAGAAAGTCAACCGCAGCAAGTCGGCCGGGCGATGCGGCCAACCAATGGTAAAATCCCGACAGAAAGCTGTGCGTATTAGTTAAAAAGCCTTCGGCCGACCAATTTTCGGCAAATAACTTGATACATCCTTCATACAGAAAATGCCAGCCGATGGCCATTCGAAGGACGGTAATCACCGTTTTTATTGCTTTCATGGTTCGGTTTTTATTTCTTTCCCGGCAAAAGCGCCGCACGGCAATATGCCACACATTTCGCAACTTCCTTCACGGCATCCGATCCTTCCGGAACGTCGTATTCCAACTCTATATCGCAGGTAATCGGCCACTTTTCCTTTTGAAGCAATTGCAGAATTTCCTTCACGGGAGTTTGTCCTTCGCCGAACGATTGATTTTTGTTGGGAGGAGTCGCATTCGGCCCGGTTTTGTCTTTGATATGGATGCTGGCGATACGATCGTGAAGCCGCTTGATCAATTCACAAGGGTCCTTTCCGGTGTAGCCGAAATAATGCCCCGCATCGAAGTTGAGCATCAACCGCGGGCCGTAAGCCAAAACCTTGTCGAAACTGAAATCGGGTTGAGCCGGTTGGCCGTGGTTGTGGAAAATGACATAGAGCTTGTGCTTCTCGGCAAACGGAGCCATTCGCTTGGCGGCCTCTTCCGAAATTTCCATGGTGATGCCGCGCGCGCCCAAAGTCTTGCAAGCCATGAACGCATAATCGATCTCTTCGTCCGACCATTGATGGTTACCCAATTTCAAGATATCGATCTTCACGCCCTTTTCCTTGAACATTTTCTTGATTTCCTTGAACTTGTCCGGCGAAACGGTGGTGCGCCATTGGCGAAGCTCTTGCGGGTCTTTGCTATCGGGAATTCCGGCATATTTTTCAACCGGGCCGCCCATCAATTCGGTCGAGCTGATGCCCGACCGAACGATATAATCCAAAATCGCGGGAAGCGACTGATCGGACATGCTGCGGTAACTGTAAGTGATGGTGCCGATTTGCACGCCGCCGAATTTGGAATTCGGTTTATCGCCGGACGCACATCCCACACCGAAAAAAACAACCGCAATAAGCAATAACGTTTTTGCTTTTGCTATACAACTAATCATTGTCTTATTTTAAGTGATTAATAATCAAATTGTATACGGCCTTCTGTATTGGTAACGATACAGGCGATGATTGGCAGCCTCTTTGTCGTCGCCGAAGCACAAAGTTGCGGGGTCCCATTTAACGGGACGTTGCAATTCGGTGGCAATGTTGGCGATGCAACAGAGCGTATTGGTGCTGCAACCCACTTCGACCGGAGCAATCGGATTTTTGCGCGAACGAACGGCGTCGATGAAGTTTTGCATGTGCGGAGAACTTACTTCGTATTGCCCTGCTCCTACGGCTTTTTCTTCCTTTTTGATCAACGAAGGATCGGAACATTCGATATAACCT
>JAVBRP010000097.1:0-11304 GCA_031547815.1 Bacteroidales bacterium
AATTTTTCGAATATTCTTCGCGTTTCGGCGGGATCTTTCCGATTGAGGTAATATGCCTTACCGGAACGATCGATAATCCGGATCACGGGATCGGAACCCGACCGGATGCTTAATCGCGCTTTGTCGCCGTCTTTTGTTCTGAAATTGCCGCGGTGCACTCCGGGAAGCGATACGCCGCCGGTGCGCAACGGGAAAGCGGGCATTTCTTTCCAAGCAATGGTATCGACTGCTGCAATGTCGGCCAATAGAATATCGATTCCGTAAAATCCGTTTACCCGAAATCGGGCAGCATCGCAAATCACTTTCGGTTCTCTGTAAGTCGGAATAATCGAAATTAAAGGAGCAAAAACACAAAGAGCAATAACGACTTTTATACTTATTCGGCGCAATTTGGTTTTCATGTTCTCCATCGGTTCATCGAGGCTTTCGGGATGTTCGATTTGAGCGGCCAAGGCGTTTATCAATCCGGCATCGTCGGGCGCAATTACATATTTTTTCCCGTCGACGGTAATCAGCATCATCCAGTTATTGTAGCGACGGGCAAATACACGCAATTTGGTGTGATGAGCCGATCGAAAAAAACCGAAATAACCGAATGGTCCGCTGTAGCCGAATGATCTCCACATCGTTTTCTTTTCCTTATCGGATATTATCCCGACTGTTTTGATTTCCCGCAAAGGAATGCTGATGTCGCGCCAATATCGTTTGACAATGAGATGCGTATTTATGAGAATATATTTATACGGTGTGCAGATGAACCCGACAATGGACATTATCAAGAATAGCGCAAAGGATAATATCCACGGAGAAACGAAGCCGGATGAATGATGTATGATTTTCCATCCGAAAAATGCCGTCGGTAATATACCGATGATCAATGTCAATGCCCAAGATCGTTTATCTTGCGTAGATGGGCTGATAAATAAAATACGTTCCATAAAAATAAATTTCGGCAATTAATTTTCTATATATCCCAATCCCACACGCGATACCGCGCTTTTTTGTTGTCGGCTCGGATATAGATTTCGGGATTGATTTCTTTTAAGGTTTCCAAAAACTCTTGTTCGCGAACGGGCGAAATCAAATAATACGGCCACTTGTAGCCTTTTTTGAAACGAATGCACAGCCGTTTCAACGATGCGGCGGGCGAGGAAATTAAATTGTAAGAGCGCTCGGCGGAAATGATGTTGGATATTTCCACGCTCCCGGTGGTAACGCCCCACATTTTAATCGACAAACGGCCGTCGGTAATCGTATAACGCATACCGGTACAAATGAGAACGAAAAATGCAAGTGTCCCGATCATGATGTAAAAGCCCGGATTGAGGATATTGCCGGAACAAATCATCGGGACAAATACCGGCAGGAAACAGGCAATAACGAATCCGACTAACAGCACACTGATGCGCGATCTGAATGTTTTCTTTTCCATATCTTTATTTTGCTTCGGGTTCTTCTTTATTCAGTTTTTCGATAATATCATCCAGCAGGTTGCGTACCGTCGGGTAGCTCAGATTCAGATATTTGGCCATGTCCTTGAGGCTTCCGCTAAACTTGACGAATTGCAGCACAAAACGTTGTTCGTCGGGTGTTAGACGCGCCAATGCGGGTAAGTCGTACAAACCGGACACTTCGGTTTGACAGTTTTCGCATTTCAAACTTTTTACTTTGAGCTGCGATCGGCAACTCGGACAAATACAGGGTAACACTTTTAATTTTTGATTGATGATTCTTGAATTCAAAAATAAAACAGTACAAAATTAAAAATAATTTTAATTATATTAAAATAGAAATGAATAATATTCAAAAATATTTTCATTAAACTACTAAGATATGGAGAACTCAGAGGAAAAAACTTTGTGCACTTAGTGTCTTAGTGGTTCATCATTCAAAAATCATTCGATATTTTCGAAAAGATTCCTAATTTTGAAGCGGAAAAATTATTTCGGTATCCGAGTAAATCATTTAATTCGATTATTATGTTTAAAAATCACCCCAAAGGACTTATCGGAGCGGCCTTGGCCAATATGGGAGAACGTTTCGGGTTTTACATTATGATGGCTATTTTGTTGTTGTTCCTCAACAACAAATTCGGTTTCACGGGAGCTACGGGTTCGGTCATCTATTCCGTTTTCTATGCGTTGATCTACGTGCTTGCTCTTGCGGGAGGGATTATCGCCGACAAAACCAAAAAGTATAAAGGTACGATCCTCATCGGTCTTATTTTGATGAGTATCGGGTACTTGTTGTTGGCTATCCCTACTCCGACGCCGGTGCAAAACATGCCGCTTATTCTCACCCTGACATGTTTCGGGTTGCTTGCCATCGCATTCGGCAACGGCTTGTTTAAAGGAAATCTGCAAGCAGTGGTGGGGCAGCTTTACGATAACCCGCAATACAGCCACAAGCGTGAAACGGGTTTTCAAATTTTTTATATGTTCATTAACGTGGGCGCGATGTTTGCCCCGCTGATAGCCGTAGGTCTTCGCAACTGGTGGGTACAGAGCAGGGGTTTTACATTCAATGCCGATCTTCCTGCCTTGTGTAATCAATGGATCAGCGGAACAATCACTCCCGAGGCAACTGCTCGGTTTACCGAACTGGCGGCCGCAGCAGGTAACACCTCGCCCGATCTGACAGCTTTTGCCAACGAGTATCTGAATGTTTTCATGACCGGATACCACTATTCTTTCGGTATTGCCATTTTTGCCATGCTGATTTCGCTCGTCATATTTTTAACGAATAAATCCAAACTTCCCGACCCGGGCGTCAAAACACACGAAAAACATGAGGCTGCGGTCATACAAATGGACGCGCATGAAGTGAAGCAACGTATTTATGCTTTGTTGGCGGTGTTCGGCGTGGTGATTTTCTTCTGGTTCTCTTTCCATCAAAACGGACAAACGCTCACGTTGTTTGCGGACAACTACACGCGCATGTTGAAGCTCGACCTCGGTTTCACCACCCTCGAAGGAGCCGAAGTATTCCAGACATTCAACCCGCTGTTTGTTGTATTCCTTACGCCTATCGTGATCGCATTCTTCGGATGGCTGAAAGCAAAGGGATTGGAGATATCCACACCCAAGAAAATTGCCATCGGCATGGGAATTGCGGCGACAGCTTTTGCCGTGATGGCGCTCGGTTCGGTCGGCCTTCCCACCGATGCGGAAAGAGCCGCTATGGGCGGTTTGGATGATGCGGCGCGTGTCACCCCGTGGTTGTTGATCGGTACGTACCTTATTCTCACCGTTGCCGAATTATTTATCAGCCCGCTGGGGATCGCGTTTGTGTCGAAAGTCGCTCCTCCGCAATATCAAGGAATCATGCAAGGATGTTGGCTGAGCGCTACGGCGCTCGGCAACCAGTTGCTCTTTATCGGCGTACTATTCTACAAAAGCATCCCGATTGCGGCAACGTGGTGTATCTTCATCGTGGCCTGCCTCATTTCCATGTTCACCATGCTGGCCATGCTGAAATGGCTGGAACGGGTGGCGAAGTAGCGAAGTACGAAGCGTAAAAAATGAAGAATAACCGGTTGCGGAGGAAATATCCGCAATCGGTTTTTTTGTACGGCGATGAGTTCGAAAGATTAACCTCGATGAAAGGCTTTGCCGGTCGAATGTTTTAGAGAATCACAACCTTTTTCCGACTAAAGTTGTTGTATAAAACAACGATATGCGTCAACCTTTCAGTTGAATTTGCAGAAAAACGCGACATTTTGTCTTATTTTCATTCCGGCGGGTTATTTGTAAGTCGATAAGCATCTTTTCCGCCTGGAAAAGCCGAGATTTCCATCAGCAATATTTTGTAAACAATACATAGAATAATCATGAATCTGAATCAATTCACCATAAAAGCGCAGGAAGCCGTTCAAACGGCGTTTCGCATGGCCGAAGAAAACGGCAACCAAGCCGTCGAATCGGGGCACATCATGAAATCGCTTCTGGAAGAAAGCGAAGACGTGGTGTCGTTTCTGCTGAAAAAACTCGATGTGAATGTCGACCGCGTAGTAAGCGCCGTCGCCGGCATCGTCGCCTCGTATCCGAAAGTGTCGGGCGGCGAAGCGTATCTGTCGCGCGAAGCCTCGAAAGCGCTGCAAAAAGCCATTTCGCTGTCGAAAGATGCCGGCGATCAATTCGTGTCGTCGGAATATATTCTTGCCGGATTGCTCGACGCGGGCGATCAGGTGTCGCAACTTCTGAAAGACGGCGGCGTGTCGCAAAAGGAACTGCAAAAAGCGATCGAAGAACTGCGCAAAGGCTCGAAAGTGACCGGCCAAACGGCCGAAGATACGTTCGACGCGCTGAATCGGTATGCGATCAACCTGAACGACCGCGCGCGCAGCGGCAAGCTCGATCCCGTGATCGGCCGCGACGAGGAAATTCGCCGCGTGCTGCAAATCCTTTCGCGCCGAACCAAGAACAATCCCATTCTCGTGGGCGAGCCGGGCGTCGGCAAGACGGCCATCGCCGAAGGGTTGGCGCACCGGATCGTGAACGGCGACGTGCCCGAAAACCTCAAAAGCAAGCAGGTATATTCGCTCGACATGGGCGCGCTGATTGCCGGGGCGAAATACAAGGGCGAGTTCGAGGAACGGCTGAAAGCGGTTGTGAAGGAGGTGATTGCCTCCGAAGGCGACGTGGTGCTTTTCATCGACGAGATACACACGCTGGTGGGAGCGGGGAGGAGCGACGGCGCCATGGATGCCGCCAATATTCTGAAACCTGCCCTGGCGCGCGGCGAGTTGCGCGCCGTCGGCGCCACGACGTTGGACGAGTATCAAAAATATTTCGAAAAAGACAAGGCGCTCGAACGGCGGTTCCAAACCGTGATGATCGACGAACCGGATACGTTGAGCGCCATTTCCATCCTGCGCGGCATCAAGGATCGCTACGAGACGCATCATCAGGTGCGCATCCGCGACGAGGCGATCATTTCGGCTGTGGAGCTGTCGCAACGCTACATTTCCGACCGTTTTCTTCCCGACAAGGCCATCGACCTGATCGATGAGGCGGCGGCCAAACTTAGGCTGGAGATGAATTCGGTGCCCGAGGAAATCGATGTGCTCGAACGCCGTATCCAACAATTGGAGATCGAACGCGAAGCGATCAAACGCGAAGGCGACGAGCCGAAAATCAAACAATTGAGTCAGGAAATCTCCAACCTGTCCGACGAACGTAATGCGTTGCGCGCCAAGTGGCAAAGCGAACGCGATATTATCAAGAAGATTCAGGCCAACAAAAACGAGATCGAAAATTACAAGCTCGAGGCGCAACAAGCCGAGCGGCAAGGCGATTACGGGCGCGTGGCCGAATTGCGTTACGGCAAGATCAAGGATGCCGAAACGGCGATGGACACGCTCAAAATGGAGTTGGAAGGCCAACAGTCGGGTTCGTCGCTGATCCGCGAAGAAGTGACTTCCGACGATATTGCGGAAGTGGTGGCCCGTTGGACGGGAATTCCCGTGTCGCGCATGTTGCAGAGCGAACGCGAAAAACTTCTGACGCTCGAAGACGAGTTGCACCACCGCGTGGTGGGCCAGGACGAGGCCATCGTCGTGGTGTCGGATGCCGTGCGCCGCAACCGTGCGGGATTGTCCGACCCGAAACGTCCCATCGGTTCGTTCATCTTCCTGGGGACGACGGGTGTCGGTAAAACGGAATTGGCGCGCGCTTTGGCGGAATTTCTGTTCAACGACGAAAATATGATGACGCGCATCGACATGTCCGAATATCAGGAACGCCATTCGGTGTCGCGGTTGGTAGGAGCGCCTCCGGGTTACGTGGGTTACGACGAGGGCGGGCAACTGACCGAAGCGGTACGCCACAAGCCTTATTCGGTGGTGTTGCTGGACGAGATCGAAAAGGCGCATCCCGACGTTTTCAATATTCTGCTTCAAGTGCTGGACGACGGCCGATTGACCGACAACAAAGGCCGCACGGTGAATTTCAAGAATACGATCATCATCATGACTTCGAACATCGGTTCGCATCTGATCATGGAGAAGCTCGGCGGCCTCACCGACGACAACCGCGTGGAAGTGCTCGAACAGACCCGCGTGGAAGTGATGGACCTGTTGAAACAGACCATCCGCCCGGAATTTATCAACCGGGTGGACGAGATCGTGGTGTTCAAACCGCTGCACAAGGACGAAATAGAACAGGTGGTGAAGTTGCAGATCAAGCAATTGCAAAAGATGCTGCAAACGCAAGGCATCGAACTGCAAGTGAGCGATACGGCCGTCGATTGGCTTGCCGTTGCGGGCTACGACCCGATGTTCGGCGCCCGTCCCGTGAAACGTGTCATCCAAAAGAACCTCCTCAACGAATTGTCGAAACGCATCCTTTCGGGCAGCGTCAAAACCGACCGACCGATAAAAGTGGATTGCGTGAAAGACGCGTTGGTGTTCGATAATTGATTTGAAAAGCCCCGAGAGGTTGCACAACCTGCCGGGGCTTTCAAGTAAAATGATCTCGGTTGCCGGGCAACTACATCCCGCCGCCACCGCCGCCTTCGGTACCGCCGCCGCCACCGCCGCCGCTTTTTACGTCGTCGTTGGAGATTCCGCGTTGTACTTTCTTGATGGTTTCTTTCATCGTTCCGAATCGATAGGATATATTGATGCGGCCTTCGCGCGCTTTCATCCACATGGTGCTGCTCGTCGAAAAGTACGGATCGGACAGGGTATTCTTATATTTCAAGGTGTTGTTGAACGGGTTGGAGCATGAGAGCGAAACGGTCAACTTCTTTTTCAGGAAGTCTTTGTTCACCGAAATGCTTGTGTGGTATTGGGCCGAGGACTTTCCCTGCAACGACATCCAGCCCGAATAATACATTCCGTTGGCGTTGATACGGAAATCTTTCGGCAGAGACACTTGAACGGTGGTGTAAAAGTTTCCGTTCAAGCCGCTGTTCGATCGCCCCAATTCCGAACTTTGCATATCGGTATAGTTCAGCCCGCCGTTGAAATTGATGCGGAGCACCTTGTTCGGGGTCCAGCCCGCATTGGCATAAAATGCCGTGCGTTGATTCCTTCCGATATTATCGTAAGTGCGCTCTTTTACTCTCGGATCTAAGTCGGATATCTTAGTGTAGCTTTGAATCGAATTGTTGACGTATGCATAACTTGCACTGATGTTCAACGTGAGTTTCGGAGAGAAAAAGCTGTAATTCAGGTTGATGTTATTGCTCTTTTCGGCATCCAATTTGGGATTGCCGTACGAGATATTGAACGGGTCGGTATCGTTCACGTAGGGATTGAGATACCATATCCCGGGCCGGTAAATGCGCAAGTTGTAGCCCAAGCGTATCTGCTGCGTTTTTTTGAGCTGGTACGAAACCGTCAAACTCGGCACCGCGTTAAAATAGTCGGTGCCGAAATTCATCGCTTCGTTGAGCCGGTATTTTACACTCTGTTGCGTTCCTTCCGCACGAATGCCGGTTTTCAACCCGATCTTTTCCGTTTTGAACGAATATCCCAAATACCCGGCATATATTTGACTTGAATGATTGAAATCGCTGTTGGCATTAGCCGGCAAAAGCGTCCAATCGTGCGATTCCGCATCCAACCCGTATTGTTTTACGTCGCTGAGGTTTTGGCGAAGAATATATTTGACTCCGGCTTCAACCGTATGTTTTTTGGTGATCGGGTTCACGTAGTCCAATTGGCCCGTGTGCTCTCTTGTTTTGGCATCGTTCTCGTTCCGTTGGTTGAGTTTCAGGTGCGGAGGCAACGTCCCGTCGATATTGCTCATATACGACCAATCCTCGCTTCCGTCGGGAGAGTTGTTGAAACGATACGAAACCGTGAAATACTCGCCTTTTTTGCGCATCGACCGTTGGTAGTCGACATTAACGCCGGTCGATCCGTAATTGAATCTTCCGTTTCCGTCCCGGTCATAGCCGTATGCCAACTCGCCGAGGTTGTTCAGCATCTCCGTTTCGCGTTCGAAAGTGGTTTTATACCGTCCGCTCCAAAGATTTACGCCGACACTCAACAGGTTGAGCGTATCCATTTCGTAACTCGCTTCCACGTTTCCGAACAGATAATTGCCTTGGTTTTTATTTCTTCCGGTGGTTGTTTCCTTACGGTAACTGTCGTTAACGAAATTCTCGGCCGTGTTTTCCGATTCGCCCCACGGTCTTCTGAAGTTATTGTAATTGAAATTGCCGGTCAATCCGAACTTTCCCTGTTTTGTCGTCAGGTATGCGCCGCCGCCGTACGTACCGAATGTTCCCGCGTTGGCCGAAAGCGTACCCGAATAGCCTTGAAAGGCATTGCGCGCGGTGACGATGTTGATGATCCCGCCGATCCCTTCCGCATCGTACTTCACGCCGGGGTCGGTTATCACCTCAATGTTCTTCACCGAGCTTGCCGGCATGCTTTTCAATACGTTCGAAGTGTTCTGTCCGTTGAACATGTTGGAAGGCTTGCCGTTCAGGTAAATCTTAAAATTGCTTGAGCCTTTCAGTTGCACATTATCTTCACCGTCCACCGTCACCAAAGGCACTTTACGCAGCATTTCCAGAACGTTGTTTACTTTGGCTTCGGGGTCGTCCTCCATGCTGTAGATAACTTTGTCGATCTCCACCCTCACCAGCGGTTTCTGCGCCATGACGGTCACTTCGTTGATTTTCCGGACATCATCTTGAATGGTCAGCTTCCCGAAATTCACCTTTTTGTCGCCGTCGGACAAAGTGAACGGTTTCACCACGGTTGTTTTTCCGACCGATTGGATGGTCATCACGTAGTTTCCGGGATCTTTCAGTTGCAATTCAAACTTTCCGCTTCCGTCGCAGGCTGCGGCTTTTACAACTTGTTTCGGCATTTGCGCCGCAGCGATACTGACCGTTGCATAAGGCACCGATTCGTCGGCAACCGAATCGACTACCTGTCCGCCGATCGTGTACAGGTCTTTCACATCTTTTCCGGGTTTCGCGCCCGTCTGTGCATTAATAAGGCTAACGGAATACAATACCGTTCCGACCAAGAGAATTAAACATTTTTTCATATTGCGGGTATTTCTGTTTGTGTATGGTATAGGAACGCAAATATATCATATTTTATTATAGTTGATATACCAATGATGCAACAAAATGAACAATTAACTTACATCGGGTTGTTGTATAATGCATTAAAGCGTCAGTTTCGAAAGATCGTTTTCCCCCGGATATGAAGGAGCCATGCGCCGGCCCGAACGGTCAGCTTGTTATTCGGGCGGGCAGGCCCGGCTGTGCAAAATGATGTTCGGCTGAGGCTGCGGCCTGATAGCATGTGAATGCGTCATGTCGATACGGGGCTTGCGCACGCAGTGCACGAGCAGCACAATCTCTTCCCCCGCCGGCAGTGTCGCGGAATTTACCTTGTAGAGGTTCTTACTGTTGTAGAATTCGATCATGATCACAAATATTCCGCAACCTTGTAGAGGTTGCACCGGAAATTACAAATTTGTTTGCTATTTTTGTCGAATTACAAATTTGATCAGACCGAAAAAGTTATGGCCAAACCCGGATCATACACGCAATTGTACATTCAATTGGTATTTGCGTCCAAATATCGCCAAGCCCTTTTGCAACAAGATATTCGTCCGCGTATTTTCTCTTACGTTTCGGGTATTCTCGACGAAAAGAAACACAAATCAATAGCAATTAACGGTGTATCCGATCATGTTCATATTTTGTTCGGGATATCAAACGCGCTACATCCTTAGGAATGAAGGCAAAATAATTTACTCATTTGACAGGATTAACGGGATTTACAAGATGTAAAAATCCTGTTAATCCTGTCTAAAAAAGATGAGAATTTTATTTTATCATTGTCCCTTATTTATCAACTCCGAGCATTTGTGTCCTTCAACATTCGAGTGGCAGGACGGATATGGTGCATTTTCTTACGGTCGTTCGCAGTTGGACATTATTTACAATTATGTTTTGAACCAAGAGCTTCATCATCGGAAAAAGACATTCAAAGAAGAATATCTATTGTTTCTCGAAAAATTCGGAATAGAGTATGACAAAAGATATTTGTTTGATTTTTTCGATTAAGGCTTTGCCGGTGAAACCTCTACGAGGTTAACCATGCGAGAGGGTTGTACAGCTCCTTACAATAGTGGATGCTCTACGAGCATCGATCAATACAAAGGCCCTCGAGTAATTATGCAATCTCCCGCCTGCATCATAAGAATAAGCCCGGCAAGATTGAACCCTTGCCGGGCTTTATGTGAACGGTAACCGGATATTACGAACGCAGGTGTACGAGGTACGAGTACACGCATGGAGACATCTTTCCGGCTATACTTTGCGCGGCCGGGTTTTGTGAAAATCATCTTAGCGTCTTAGCGTCTTTGCGAGAGATAAAGTCCTAAGCATAAAATGACTCCGCGTGAAACACAGTTTTTGGATTTGTTATCATAGAAAATACCCCCTTGCTCCGCAGTTGTACTATTTTTGCTGTATATTTGCTAAAAATAAAATCGTATGATTAAGTTTGAAATAGACGAAAATACCGCCGAAGGTCGCGAATTAATCAAGACAATTCATAAGCATCCCCGTTCGGCTCGTCGGATTCCGATAATAAAAAACGGTATCCCAAAAGGCTATTTAACAGCCGAAGAATGGAAAGACGAGACACTGAAAATGGTTGATGAGGTTTTCGACAAACATGAAAAAGGTTTACTTTAATCCCGTTGCCACACAGGATTTAAGACAGATATTGGTTGGCTTGCTGACTTGGGAAAAAGTGCAATTAAGTCGCGAACATGCACGTGAGTATGTTTTTGACATTTATGAATACGCTCTTTCGCTTTCGCAAAGAGCATTTCACATCAAATGCAAATATAATGAGCACTTGCAATATGGCGCATACATCTTACGCTATCGCAGAAACAACAGAACAGTTTGGTATATCATTTATAATGTCTATGATCGGGATATTTATATTGAAAAGATTCTGAATAATTATTTATCGCGGGAGCAGACGGAATAAATACCGAGCTTGCGCGCAGCGCACGAGCAGCACAATCTCTTCCCCGCCGGCAGTGTCGAACGCCCACCCTTTTTTAGGGCAAGATGCGAGAATGGCGTAACCGGTAAAGGGGTATAAGGGGATGTCTCGACTCCGCTTCGCTCCGCTTACAATGACGTAGGCGGTAACCTATTAGGTCTCAAAGACCTGATAGGTTTTCCGAAAGACCTATCGGGTTTTGAAAACCCAATAGGTCAGTTACGTCATCCAAGTTTTTTGTCCTGTGAAACAGGATGGGCACTCGACATGACGCGCTCGTCTTTGAGGGAGGAAAAAATAAA
>JAVBRP010000307.1:0-4781 GCA_031547815.1 Bacteroidales bacterium
TTTGCTTCCCTGCGCGTCGCGGATCATACGGATGATTTGCGCCAGCATGGTGTCGGCTCCTACTTTTTCCGCGCGAAAGCGAAAACTTCCTTTTTGATTGATGGTTCCGGCAAAAACCTGCGTGTCTTTTTCTTTCGGCACAGGAATAGGTTCGCCGCTGAGCATGCTTTCGTCCACGTACGAACTTCCGTCGATAACCGAACCGTCGACGGCAATCTTCTCGCCCGGTTTCACCAACAGGATGTCTCCGGCTTTTATCCGGTTGATCGGGATTTCTTCCGGCAAGCCCGCTTCATTGATCACGGTAACGGTTTTAGGTTGAAGCCCCATCAGTTTTTTGATGGCCGACGAGGTATTTCCTTTTGCTCGCTCTTCCAGCAGCCGCCCCAAAAGGATGAAAGCGATGATAACACTCGATGCTTCGAAATAAACATGCGGTTGAATGCCCCGCGAATACCAAAAGTCAGGGAACAGCATGTTGAAAAGGCTGAAAAAATAAGCAATCCCGGTGCTGAGCGCCACCAAAGTATTCATGTCGGCCGACCGATGTTTCAGTTGTTTCCAAGCATCGACGAAGAAATCGCGGCCGAGCCAAAAAACTACGGGCGTGGACAATATCCACATAATTTCGTCGGCGCAGGGCATTTTCATGAATATCATCCCGATGACGACAATCGGTACCGAAAGGGCGATTGCCCAAACGGTGCGGCGTTTCAGTTTCTTGTATTTCGCGGCGTGCGCCTGTTCTATTTCGTCGGAAATATCGTCGCTGAGGTCGATCAAAAGATCGTAGCCCGCTTTCCTGACGGCTTCGCGCAATGTTTCCGGCGAAGCGAGCGCGGCGTCGTATTCGACGGTTGCCGTTGCTGCCGCATAGTTCACGAAAGCGGCGGCCACGCCTTCCCGGCGGTTCAATGTTTTTTCGACCTTTGCGGCGCAGGAGGCGCATCCCATATCCAATACGGGAAAGGTCTGTTTTACGGTTTTATGCTTTGCCATTGTTTTGATCTTTAATTGATGCTTCTCACAGTATGGACGTGTGCTTTGCGCAAGGTATGTTCTTGATATAAATGGTATTTTGCGGCAAAGATTTATTTATTCATTTTCGATTTTTATATGCTTCGCGTTTGGCTTTCGGCAACCTTTTGATTACTTCGTCTATCGAATGATCGATCAATTCCCTGATCAACCGGTCGGGAACGTCGCTGTCCAAATATACCGCATTCCACAACAGCGTTTTGAAAGGAGTGGCCTTGATTCCGTGATATTGATCCCGCAGCTCGACCGACTTTTCGGCATCGCATTTCATGCAAACGATAAAAACGCCGTCTTTCGGCGCCAAGTCGATATACGCAAACATTTTACCCGCCACTTTGAACGCCAAAACGGTATCGGCGATAAACGGACACGATTCCGAACTTCCTTCGGCGGAAAGACAATATTCTCTGAATTCTTCGATATTCATATTCAAAACGCGATTCCCGCTATTTTTTGCCTCGTCGGAATAAATCTATCGACTTGTACCCTTGTTTCAAAATCTGTTCCATTTCGGCAAAACGTTTTTCGGTGGTGTCGGCGTTTTTCACCCCGAACACATAACGCGCCCAATCGCGTTGATAGCCCGGAGTGAGTTTGTCGAACGCGGCAAGAACTTCATCGTTGCGCTCGAAATGCGTTCTCACGTCGGGGATACGTTCGATATAGTCGCCTACGCATTGGCTCGGTTGGGCCGGTTTTTTCTTTTTCGTTTCATGTTTCAGGCCGATAACGGTGAATACATCGTTGAAAGCCGCCATTTTATTGAATTTGATGGAGCTTTCGCCTGCATAACCCTCGTCGTTCATATCCGCAGGCCCGAAAAAATCGTCTCGCCCGATATATTCCGCATATTGCTTGTTTCCCTTTTTGGGATAAGCAAAGTACAAAACGCCGTTCGGATTCAGCAAATCGTTGTCGATAACCGTTTTCAGCAAGTCGGTAAACTCATTCAGCGAAAAGATGAAAGCAAAGATCAAATCGCGTTTGTCTTTACCCGGAGCGGTATCGAACGATATCCCGTCGAAATCCGAAATATCGGCGGGCTTGTTCAGAATCAGTTTTTTATCGAATTTTTCGATACCGAATTTTTTGATGATTTCGTTGTTCATAAAATGTTCGACATGATGTCATTTGTTATTTTCGATCACGTATTTGAACGCTGCCTGAGCCGCCGAATGCCATTTATCTTTGTGCATGTAAGGAACTTGAACCCATTCTTTCATCGGACGATTCTTGCCCGAAGGATCGAAAAGATGCGAACCTTCGAGTGCAAGCGTCTCGCGGACGATATTTTCGGGTAGTTTGAAAACCGATTCATTTTGAAAGAAACAGATAAAGGCTTTTCCGTTGATCTTAAAACAGGGTTTGCCGAACATTTGGCTTTGCACGGCATCCGAAAATTGCCGTCCGATCGATAAATACAACTCCTCTTCCATTTGTTTTTGTTGATTTACATTGCGTTTCGCTCTTTTTTTGCCGTATTCACGACTTGTTGCACAAATTCCGTTTTTGCTTCGGTATATCTGTCCCTGTCGTGCTCGAACAGTTCTTTCAATTCGAGCTTCAACTTTCCGTATTCCTCCGCCGTTTCGGGATGTGCCGTCAAATAATCGCGAAAATAAATTTCGTCCCAATCGCCCGCGTATCTGACATGAACGTGGAATACGGGCGGTCGGAACCCTTTCGGCGTATAACCTTTCATAAACATTATATGCGGCGCGGGATTATGGGGTTGCAGACTGTACAGATACCCGATCGATTCCATGACAAGAATCAATCCGTCAAGATCGGTATTTCTCGTTATTTCCAGCAAAATATCGATCGTCGGCTTGGCCAATAATCCGGGAACGGCAGTGCTTCCGATGTGGTTGATCTTTTTTATGTTTTCGCTCCCGATTTTTTCTTCCAGCAACCCGGCTTCCGCCCGATAATCGTCTTTCCAACGCGATTGGTGCTCGCTCAGAACGATCGGAAAAAGTTTCCGAAGTTCTTCGTCCGTCATATCGGACAACGGCTTATCCAATATCTTGCTCATTTTGAAATTCGTAAGATACAGTCTGTTCGCTTTTCTCCGATGTTTCGCATCCGTTGTGAAACCTTGTTTTTCGAAAAACGGTTTCGCGGTGATGCTGACTTCCGATGTTATTTTTTTCGCGCCTTTTTCCCGGGCATATTGCTCTACCGTTCGATAAAGCAACGCGGCAATTCCTTGATGTTGAAAATCTTTATGCACAAACATCAAATGCAAATAACCGACGGCATTAACGGATGCATAACCGACGAGTTTCGATTTTTCGTTCTCGGCGACAAAAACTTGTTGATCGGCAAATAATTCATGCCAACGGGCCGTATCGTCGCCGCAAGAAGCCCAATCCTCCACTTCTTCGGATGAATAATCCTTCCGATTGACGGACAGTACGGTGTTCTTATAAAGTTCCTTTAATTCGGGAATGTCGGAAAGAGCGGCTTTACGGATGCGGAACTTATTTTCGTTTCGAAACTCTTTTTTCATATAAACCATTTCAATCCGGTGAATACCGGTTTCAAAATTTAACCGTCATTGCTTTTTAAAGTGCTCTCAAAGATACTAATTCCCTTGTAATTGTCGGATCAAATTTATATTTTTGTGAGTCGATAAATCAAATACATGCGCCGATTGTTATAGAAAAACAGGTCATGTAATATATTTTAAAACGTAAAGTTATGAAAACCAAATCAATTTTATTTTTGTTGTTTTTCGGGATAACTTACATCTCATGTAATCGAAGTCCCAAAAGCGAATGCAGTGCGAATCATGATGCCGGCGCGCAACCGGACGTATTGCTGAAAGATTACGGCCCGGAGCCGACCGTGTTGGATATTGATGCGTATACGATGTCGAACACCGATTTCAGAACAGCCTTGTGGACAGGCGGAAAACTTCAGGTGACGTTAATGTCGATCCCCGTCGGCGGCGATGTAGGATTGGAACAGCATCCCGATACCGATCAATTTCTGCGCATCGAGGACGGAGAAGCGAAAGTTATGATGGGCGACGGCAAAGAATCGCTTGATTTTACGAAAACGGCGGGCAAGGATTTCGCCATATTCGTTCCTGCCGGTAAATGGCACAACATCGTTAACACAGGCGATAAACCGTTGAAGTTATATTCCGTTTATACGCCTGTGGAACATCCGCACGGAACCGTACACAAAACCCAAAAGGAATCGGAAGAAGCGCATCATCATTGATTTGAACATTGTTCGCGTTGCCGATGATGCGTGTTTCCTGTTCTATTTATTGTATTTGTATCAATATTCTAATTAACAGACAAATATAGGCTATTTTTCCGAACGGTAAAAGGGTAAAGTTTATTTTTCAATACGTTGGCAAAAAACTCGGGCAATCGGAGTAATATTTTTATACATTTGCCGCATATTTTTCGTTGTTTGTTGACGTTAAGCCGGGTAATTATTTTCAATCGACATATAAAGTAGTTGCGAATTTAACCCACATTGCGCATTCCCACTCCCGAAAAGTTAAAAAATCATAAAAAAACCATCATTAATTCGCTATAATTCACCAAATTGTCCCATAAACCGCCACAATTATCACAAAAATACCATTTTTGAGCGTTTTTCGGCAGAAAATTGATTTGTAGTACACAGGGGGTATTGCCCCATCGGAGAAGTCGGCGTTACTTTGCCTCATGTATTTCAAGGTATCCTCCCGACATAATCCTCATACAGGCAAGTCCGATTGC
>JAVBRP010000064.1:0-3446 GCA_031547815.1 Bacteroidales bacterium
CAACGTGATACTGACGGCGGGCTGCGCCAAATATCGCTACAACAAGCTCCCGTTGGGCAACATCGGCGGCATACCCCGTGTGCTGGATGCCGGGCAGTGCAACGACAGCTACTCGCTGGTGATAATTGCGCTGGCGCTGAAAGATGCTTTCGGTTTGAAAAGCGTGAACGAACTCCCGATCGTGTACAACATCGCGTGGTACGAACAGAAAGCCGTCATCGTGCTGTTGGCCTTGCTTTCGCTCGGTGTGAAAAATATTCACTTGGGACCCATCCTGCCTGCGTTCCTCTCGCCAAATGTAACCGATGTTTTGGTGAAAAATTTCGGTATCGGCGGTATATCCGAAGTGGAAAAGGATTTGGAAGCCTTTCAAATTCGATAAAACCGAAAGAAATGACAACAAACGCAACATTCAGTAAAGGCGCCGTGTTTGCGCTTGCGCAACAGATCGTATATTCGGAAGGCGGGATCGTCAGCAAGCAGATATTAAAAAATCCGGCGGGAAACGTTACCCTGTTTTCTTTCGATGAAGGGCAAGGATTGAGCGAACACACGGCTTCGTTCGATGCATTGATACAAATCCTCGAAGGGAAAGCCGAGATCACCGTCGGCGGAACGCCTCATACGCTGGCGGCGGGCCAAATCATCATCATGCCCGCCGATATTCCTCATGCGGTGCATGCAGTCGAACAATTCAAAATGTTATTGACCATGATTAAAGGACAAACGTCATGAGCGAAATCATCAATAATTCGGAAAAAAGGAAGGAGTTGCTCAAACACCTGATCCTGCAATTGCACGAAGGCGAAGCGCCCGAACAAGTCAGGAGTCGACTGATACACCTGTTGCATTCGGTTCCCTACAATGAAGTGGTGGAAGTGGAGCAGCAACTGATCTCCGAAGGACTTCCCGCGGAAGAAGTCCTTCGTCTCTGCGACATTCATACCGCCGTTCTCGACGGAAGCATCGATACATCGTCGGCGAAACCCGTTCCGGCGGGACACCCCGTCGATACATTCATACAGGAAAACAAGGCTTTGGAAGACCGCATCGGGAGAATCAAGGCATTATTCGATAAGCTGCAAGACCCGAAGAACGAAGACACCGCGATTTACTCGATGCTGTTCCGAAGCCTTTTTAACGACTTGTCGGATGTGGACAAGCATTACAAGCGCAAGGAATATCTGCTGTTTCCGTACATGGAAAAAGCAGGTATCACGGGTCCTCCGAAAGTGATGTGGGGCAAGCACGACGAGGCGCGCGAATTGCTGAAAGCGGCGCATGAAACGCTTACGGCGGAAGACGGGCTTACGTCGGAGGAATTGCGGATCGTTGTTCCGCTCGTGTTGCAACCCGTAGTCGACGCTGTCGAAGGCATGATCATGAAAGAAGAGGAAATACTTTTTCCGATGTGTCTGGATACCTTGACGGATGAGGATTGGTATCGGATTTACAGCGAAACGCCGCAGTTCGGCTTCTGCCTTTACGATCCGCTAACGGAATGGACGCCGATGAATATGCAAAAAGAAGAAGCGACTTTTCTTCCCGGCGATGCCGTACGGCTTTCATCGGGCAGTTTCGACGTGAAAGAGTTGGAAGCTCTGTTCGTTACGCTCCCGATCGATATTACTTTCGTGGATAAGGACGACAAGGTGAAGTTCTTTTCCCACAGCCCCAAGCGCGTTTTCGAGCGTAACCGATCCATCATCGGGCGCGACGTCCGCATGTGTCATCCGCCGCAGAGCGTGCATATCGTGGAGCAGATCATCAACGATTTCAAAAGCGGGAAGGAGAACAAAGCGGCATTTTGGATTTCGAATTTCAGGGGACGCTTCGTGTACATCGAATACACGGCGCTCAGGGGCAACAACGACGAATATCTCGGAATCATCGAAGTGACGCAGGATATTACGGATTTGCGACGGCTGGAAGGCGACCGGCGCCTGCTTTCTTATTCCTCCAAGTAAGTTGTCATGGAAATCGACCTGCAAACCAAAGTTGTCGCACTTCTCGAAGCCTATTCCGCGCTGGAAGAGACTCTGCTGCAACTGTCGCCCGCTTTTGCCAAATTGCGCAATCCCGTTCTGCGGCGCACGGTCGCCAAAGTTGCCACCTTGCAGCAAGCCGCCAAAATAGCGGGTATTTCTCCCGTAGAAATGGTACGGACATTGCGACGGGCGGTAGGGTTGGCAACCGAAAACATCGCAGCCGAAAACAACCCCGCCGACGATGACCCGGAAACACCGCCGACATGGTTCGACGCGGCGAAAATCGCCGTCCGCTTCGATGCATCTCCCGTCATCGAAGCGGGGCAAAGCCCGATGCAGGACATCATCCGTTTGTCGGGCCGGTTGCAAGCGAACGAGATCATGGAGTTAACGACGCCCTTTAAGCCCGTCCCGATCATCGACCTGTTGATATCGAAAGGCTTTAAGGCGTGGTATCATCATGGGAAAAGTTATATTTGCCGATAAGCCGACAATCACCCGAAAAGATGTCCGAATTTAAAAAAGAATTAACCAAAAAAACGGGAAATATTATCCCCCGATGATTTGAAGATTCGGGAATTGCAACGATTTCGGTTATTGAATTTTTTCAAAAATCTGCCGGGATTTTTTACTTGACTTTAACCGTTTCGTTTTTAATATTTCTTTTAAATATGCTTTTTCTTCCTCAAATGACATATCCATGATACGCAAACTTAATTTATCGCGGATTTCGCGCATCGTTTGCACGGTAATCGATTCTTTTTCATTAGTCTTCATGGCGGATGATTTCTTTAGGCGTTCTTATTTCCAAGATAGGGTACCCTTCGCGAATGTTTATTGAATTATAACCTCTGATTCGTTCCAAGTTGACAATGTGTTTAAAATTCCAACTGACTAAGGCGTCTACTTGGCTAACTGTTGCTATCGCAATGTGTTGACAATCTGCACGACTTGTTTTTCCGACGACTTTTTCAGCAATATACTTATCGGCTAATTCGATTGCCTGTTCGGTTAATTCTACATACACTATTTGTTCTTCGGGAATGGAATCTAAAAAATCTCGGACTTTATCCGGAGCCAAAAGTATTTCGGCTTCCAATAATTCCGATACAACAATTTTAAATTCATTCCGAAACACACGATCGAAAAATATCCGGGTTGCCGCAGTGAATTCAGCGTCAAAATAGCCGCCGACAACAGATGTATCTACATACACTTTTCGAATCATACTCATTCCTGTTTTTACAAAAATACAAAGTAATTTTCTAACCTACAAAGAATCCGAAATAACAAATACCAATCATATCGGTACCCTTTATCTACATCAGGTCTTCGGGCGTTCTTTCGACTTTTGGGGCGCGAATGAAATCGGCGGGATATTTTTTCAGCATTTTTTTCAGGTAACGGAATATCTTGCCGTATTGGCGAACGTATATTCCGCGCGACTTTACCGCTACG
>JAVBRP010000359.1:0-8288 GCA_031547815.1 Bacteroidales bacterium
TGCCCATCAAGTCGATCAAATCGTCGAGCTTGTAATCTTTGATGTTGACGCTGTCGATACAAAGCTCCCCGGCGGTAACATCGTAAAAACGCGGTATCAGATCGGCAATGGTCGACTTGCCCGCGCCCGAATGCCCCACCAGCGCATACATTTTGCCTTTGGGAATGGTGAGATTGATGTCGTGAAGAACCGGTTCGGCTGCATATTGAAATGTGACGCCGCGAAAATCGATGTTTTCTTTGAAAGAATTGATCGGAACCGGATTGGCCGTTTCCTTTATTTCGTTTTCCTGATCCAGAATCGCAAAAATGCGTTGCCCCGATGCCAATCCGCGTTGGATGTTGCCGTAGGCATTGCCCAACGCTTTGGCGGGAGCTATCACTCTGTAATACATGGCAATGTAGCCGATGAAAATTTCCATTGACATTCCCAACTTACCGTTGATCTGAAGTATTCCGGCATAGAAGATAATACAAGCAACAACGCTCACGCCCAAAAACTCGGAAAGCGGCGTAGCTACTTCGATCCGGTTCATGATTTTTTTGTTGACAATCCTATGCCGGTTATTCATTTGGTCGAACTTGTCGGTCATTTGTTTCTCGGCGCTGAAAGCCTTAATGATCTTGATCCCCGAAATGGTTTCTTCGAATACGCTGACAATTTGCCCCATTATGCTTTGGCTTTCTTTGGCATGGGTGCGAAGTTTCTTGATCAGCCTCCCGATGAGCAGCGACACGATCGGCAAAGCCAGCAAAGTAAAAATCGTTAACCGGTATGACATCATAAAAAGCGCTCCCATCGTAATGATGATCATCAACGGTTCGCGAAACAATACTTGAAATGAATTAATTACCGACCCCTGCACCTCTGCCACATCGCTCGAAACACTCGATAAGATGTCGCCTTTGCGCTTATCCTGAAAATAACCGACATTGAAACTGCATATTTTGTCGTAGATCGCTTTCCGTATATTTCGTACAACATTGGTGCGCAACGATGTAAGCGTACGTTGAGACAAATAACTGAAAAGATTAGCGAACAAAGATGCAACCATTAATATTGCTATCACAAAAATAAGCGCACCTTTAGGGCCATATTGCACCGTAAAATTAGATAAATAGTAATTATACATATTGATGCAATATTGGATAATTCCGTCCGTCATTTGAGGTTTTTCGGTAATAATTGCCGAATCCCCTTCAAATAATACCCTCATTACGGGAATGATCAATACAAAATTGAGTGTTCCCATTACCGTGCCGATCAAGGTAAACACGGCATACTTAGGCCAATACCTTCCGTAAGGCTTGGCAAAACTGAGCAAACGTAAAAATGGCTTCATTATAAAAACGATTATCCGAAAACTGTATTAACCGACAAAAGTACTAATTTCATTTGATATGGTTTGTTCCGGTTTCAGACGGATGAGCATTTATACTTTGCACGGTCAAGATTCAAGATATTCTTCTTTGTGTCTTTACGTCTTTGCGAAAGATATAATCACGCAAAGACACCGAGGCGCGAAGCGTATAATAACTCTGTGTGAAGTATAATTTCGTTGAGGCTTTGCCGTTCAAATTGTCGCGCCAAATAACTTTCCTAGCCCGAATCAAAAATCGCAATCGTGATAAAAAACCTGTGTGACAAGTATTATGAGTTGTTTTGAAGTTCGTCCGGTTGCTTTGAGAGTGCTCGACACGATTGTTTTGTCCGTAAATATTACTCCAACAACAAGTCCACTTCATTTTTCAAATTCGGCAAATGATTCGTGAGAACGGCCCAAATAGTTTCGGAAGAAATATTATCGTACGAGTGAATGATATGATTTCTCAAACCGACGATCTTTCGTGCATGATCAATCGGAATTTCGGGGTCTTTCACCAATATTCGATTCACCGCTTCTCCGATAATTTCAAGATTGCGTTCCACGGCTCGTTTTAACAATAGATTTTCTTGAAAGCCTTGATAATCGGATTTCTCCTGTTCAAAAAAACTTTCGATTTCCTGTATTGCGAGACGAATGTCGTATAACCATTTTTCAACTCGCTCGTCCATAAATGATCTTTTTATTTCTATCGATGGATCGTCGCAATACGGGATTTTTTATTGTTTGTTCCTCAACCAAATCGACCGGTTTTCCCAATACGTATTCCAATTTTATCTTCAAATCCGTATAATTGTCGAAATAATCGCCGGGAGCAACATCCTCGAATGTTACCAAGAAATCGACATCGCTGTCTTGACGGGAGTTACCCGTTAAGACAGAGCCGAACAAATACATCCGCATCACTTTGTGCCGATTGCAAAGCGATACAATTTGATTCAAATGCTCTTCTACGATATTCATCGGTTCAATCGTTTCGATTTCGATACAAATGTAATATATTTCCCCGGGTTCTTGCAAGTCTCCGGTGAGCCGGTACACTACTGCCTCACCGGCAATACCCGCGTCATCAGATCGGCAAATATGGCCGCCATTCGTTGCTGTATGAACGAGTTTTCGCCGCGAACGGGATGCCATCCGTATTTCACATCGTTAATGGTTTGCGTGTCGGTGGCGTAAAGCAGGCTGTACGGTTCTTTGGTTACCGGATGAACGCGATTTTTCGAAAATCCGATGTATTTATCGAATTCCACGAGCGGCAGGCCCCATTTTTCGGCAAGTTTGCGGACGGAAGTATTGTACGTCACGCGAACATCGTGCCAATCGGTGCACAATATGATCACTGCGGGTTTGCCCGACTTGCTGCCGTAATATTTCGAATTCGGATCGTTGCGCAATTCGTAGCATTCGCTGATGTAGCGTTTGATCACATAGTCGAAAGCAGCAGCATAATTGGTTCTGTCGAAAGGGGTTCTGTAATCCGCGTAGTTTTCGCGCAAGCCGGTTTCGTCGAACACATCGCGGTTGTGCACCTGCATGATCACGAATGCATCCATGTTTTCCAATTCTTGTTTGGAATACAGCGTTCCTTCGATCATCCGGTTGGCGGTGTTGGCAATGGCTTCGCCGCCGACGGCGCGATTGACGGCATTCGCGTTCAGCGCCGCACAACCCATTTCGAACCATTTGTTTTCGGGCGACGCGAAAGAAGCGCCCGTCAGTAAAATGTTGTATTTCGGAGCATTTGCACCATTCCCGACTTGAGCAGCAATCGGATACAGTCCTGTAAACAGAAATAAAATCAAAATAAAATTCTTCATGATAACAATTTAATAATGAGTAATATATTTATATGAATTCTTCACTCTTCGTTCTTCATCCTTTATTTTCCCACTTTAACTCTCACGCCTTCGGTGTGCGCATTGAATTCGGGCGCATACATGCATTGAAAAGTGCCGATGCCGGCGGAAAAGTCGCCTGCATGCGAAACCCGCAAATCATACTCGAACACGTATGTCCCTTTGCGTAAATAGGTGATAAAGAAATTGGTCGAAGCATCTTTGATACTCTCGTAATAACCCAATCCGCCTTGAAAACGGTATCCCGACAAGGTGTTGACCGGCTCGAATCCCGCCGCGCGCATATCTTTCAGGTGCACGTATTCGAAGTCGCGGTCGGCGCGCAATTCCATGCGAACGGTCACCACATCGCCCACTTGCGGACGGTCGTTGCTCGTAACGGGCGTCAGTGTTTTGCCGCCGGCGCCCGACCGTTTAATAAAAAGCCGCTTGTTGATTTGCAGATTGGTTTCGGCGGAAGCGATTTTGTCCAAATCCTCGAAATATTGCCAATACATTGCGCCCCAAACGATGCCGGTGTTGGGATTGGTGATGCGCAGATCGGCAAAACCGGCTTTGATGTCGCTTCCGTTCCACGACGTACTCACATAGCCCGTTCCCGCTTCGGGGCGCAACGGCTCTTTCACCACCTTTTTCAACGGTTTGCCGCCTATGCGAATATCGAGCGGCTCGGAATTGTCGCCCGACAAGCCGTCGGAGGTCGACAACAAAGCATAAACGGCTTCGGAGGTTGCCTTGGTGGTTTTCCAATCGCTGGTTTGCTTATTGCGCAACAGCCAGATTTTCATTTCCGAAACGGCGCGCGTGTCGCTTCCGGCCTCATTAAAGGCTTCTATCAACATGGCCTGCGTTTCCACAGGCGATTCGTTCCAAAAGTATCCGAGGCGGTTGTCGGCCCAATACATGCCCATATCGTCGCTCATTTGCGCCCGCTCTTTCAGCGAACGAAGGATATTGTAAGCCACGTCGGCCTTGCCGAAGCGGTACATCACCAGCGCGGTCATCGCCTGCTCGTAGGTATTGAAGCGTGTCCAGAACCTTTCGGCCTGCTGCAAATAGAAGTCGAAAGCCTGTATTTCGGGCGGATAATGTTTCGAGAAACTGCACGCATACAGGTAATGCAATTGCGTGCGGTCGATCTGTCGCCGTTCGCGACCTCCGCGCCCGCCTCGCTCCGAGCGATCGTCCGTTTGTTTGAGCGTGTTCCGATAATCCGCGGCAATACGCTCGTCGCAATATGCCATCGCGCGTTCGATCATATTGTTGACATCGTCGGTGCGGGGCAATGCGCCGAGCTTACGCAGATGCTCCAATCCCGCCACGATATGTTGCGTCACGAAACGATCTTCGGGTTGTCCCGCAAACCACGGAAATCCTCCGCCGGCGCTTTGCAACGCTTTCAGCTTGTCCAAATCTCGCTTTTGCTCGTTTGCCATTCGATTGAGATCGAAAAGCAACCCGATCCGCTTTTTGCGCTCGGTTTCGTTCCCGGCTTGCACCACCCACGGCGTTTCCTCAAGCAACGCCTGCTTCAAATCTTGATTTTTTTCGAGATTCGACAACAGCGCCTTACTGTCGGGAAGCGAACGCCATTGATTGAAAATCTGCTTGATGCGCGGCGAGCTGTTGGCCACGGTTGTCGCCAAAGCGTTGGCATAGAAGCGTGAAAAGGTTTGTTCGGCGCATTCGTAGGGATAGTCCATCAGATAGGGCAAAGCCTGCACCGCGTACCATGCGGGGTTGGACGTGTATTCCAGCGTCAACCGGTGATTCTGCAAAGTACTCGAAGCGTTGTCGGCCGGTTTGTCGAAGCGGAAATCCTTGCGTTGGTCGGCGCGCACCATGAACGGCATTGTTTCGGTAACCAACGTGCGGCCGGCAAGCACCGGAACGCTCCGTTCCTCGCCGTCGGTGTGGTTGCCCGCTTGGGCGGTAAGGCGATAGGTAACGGCTTGGATGCCTTCGGGAATCGCCAACTTCCATTGCACGGCGGCGCTTTGTCCCGCCTTAACGGAAAAGGCCTGCGTTCCGTCCGATTGCAGCAGTCGGCCGTCGGCGGGTTGCATCGTGAAAGCGTCGTAGAGGCGCAACAGCGCGTTGCCGTTCATGTCTTTTTCCGTAAGGTTATTCACTTTGGCCGAAAGAATCAACGTATCGCCTACGCGGAAAAAGCGCGGCAGATTGGCGCTGACGGCCACTTGCTTTTGCGTGATAAGGCTGTTGACAACATTCCCGATCTTAAAATCTTTGGTATGCGCAAATCCGAGCATGTTCCAACGGGTAAGCGCCTCGGGAACGGTAAACTCGACCGAAATCTCGCCTTTCTCGTTGGTGCGAAGCTCGGGATAGAAGAATGCGGTTTCCGAAAAATTCGCGCGAAGCGGAATGGCGACCAATTTTGACTTATCGCTGCCCGCTTTCCCGGCACTTTCGTCTTCGGCAAATGTGACGAACGAGACCGAACTATCCCCGGAATATTCGGAAGGCACAGGTGGCTCATCCTGCCGCGTCACGGAAGCTATTCCTTTTATAGTGATATTATTATCCATAATATCTAGATTAACTGCTCCCGTCGTTGCGGCATTTTTCGACATCGCGTATCTCATCTTCCGCATATCGTCTGAACTTAAAAGGTGTTCGTAATCGACACGGTAAGTCGCATCGAAATATTGATTGTCGGGCCAATTGACATAAAGCTGTCTTGCAAGATGCTGAGAAAATCTCCAATTATATTCGTGGTACGAACGGTTTTGATAAAAACTCCTCGTCCAATCGTTTTTCGCAAACATATCCAGCGATGCGTCATACAGCGTTGCCGCCATTTCGGCCGCTTGGCGTTCGCCCTTTTTGTTTTTGACCGTCAATGTCCATTTTTCCTTTTCGCCGGGCAGCAATTGCCCGCGGAAAGTGGTGAAAGCGATGTCCAATTGCTTGTCGGTGTACGGCACTTTTATTTCCTGCAATGATGTGTATGCGCGGTTGTTTTGCACCATCGCAAACAGCACGGCGAAGCCTCCGCGATATGTTTCGGCTATCGGGAACCGCAGTTCCGTCGGGACGGTTCCCGCCGTAAATGTTTTCCGTTCCACCACCTTGTTCTCGAACAGCACGTCGTATCTGATCAGCGATGCCGAATCGGCGCCGGCAATCCGGAAAACGGCCTGTTCGCCCGGTTCGCCGCCGGCTTTGATCACCGTAAGCCACTCGTTCATATTCGTAACGGGGCTTTTCGGCTGCAACAGTTGGATACGCACCGAATCGGAAACAACCCGATTCTGCGCATCCGTGGTTTTCAATCGAATAAAATACCAACCGGTCGGTTCGTTTTTCAACACCCCGAGATCGATCTTCGTATCTTTTTTCGTATCGATGCCCCACGATGCCAACAAACGCTCTTTGGGATACATCCACGGATCGTTTTCGTCGAGATACGGGTCGTTCGGGAATTCCGCAACGAATTCTTCGCGCGACATCACGAAAGTATCGGGTTTTTCCCACAGCCGATCGCGAAGAAGCCGGTCGGGGCTTTTGAGCGCGTACACTTCCGCATGCACTTTCGCCGGAACGTCATTTCCGTTGAGGTTGACGGTTTTCAATTCGTATTTCAAATCGACGGCCGATTCGTCGCCGATCACGATTTTATCGGGCACTCGGCTTTCGATCAGCAAAGGCACGCGGCTTAGCTTCACGTCCCGCATTTCGCTTCGCGTTTCGCCGTTGTTGTCGGTTACATCCACCGTCACTTCGAATTGATATATGCCGTCGTCGTCTTTTTTGATGTCGTCGGCTTTCGCCTGAAATTTAACGGCGAATCGCCCTTTTTCGTCGGTTTGCAGCGTTCCCGAAGCAATGTGTCGGGAATTTCCTCTCATCGGCGGGTAAATATGCCTTCTGAATGTTCGGTACATCGCGTCCCGTCTCACGTTAAATTCCGCTTTTGCTCCGTCGACTGCATAACCCGCCAACGATTTTGCTGTTCCGGTAACGGTTATCGAATCGCCCAATGCATAATCGGCGATTATCGGGTCTATCGTTACTTCGAAAGTCGGACGCTTGTATTCCTCCACCGCGAAATGAGCAAAACCGCCGGGATCGCCCGACAGCGACATGTTTCCGTTCAGCAATCCTTGCGGAAGCGTAAAACTTCCGTTGAACGAGCCGTAATCGTTTGTGGTAAATTCCCGGTTCGCGATTTCCTTTCCGTTAACATCCGTCAAGGTAACTTTCGTCTTTATCTTCGGCAATATCCTGCAATTTGCGTCGTTGTCGGTTTCGTACGCCAAGCCTTTAAAATGTACCGTTTGGCCGGGCCGGTAGATCGCCCTGTCGGTGAAAAACACCGTGCGGCGTTCCTTTTCGGCTTTTTCGCCGCTCGAAAAAATGTATGTAAACACCTGCCTTTCGTTCAGGGTTTCGTCTCCGTATCTTATTCGGAACGTATTGTCTCTCGAATGATCGTTCGAAGGGATATTCGCCATTCCCAAACTGTCGGTCGAAATCGTTTTTTCGAGCGCTTTCGTGTATTTTCGTTGCGCGGTATCGTACACCGATCGCATGATGTCTATCTCCGCTCCCCGAAGCGGCCGACCCGTTGCAGCATGTAGCGTGTAGATTTCTTTTCCCCCGTCGCCGTTCGCACGTTGCAGCACTTTGATATATGTGGTTTGCATCGAGTTGCAATGCACTACATCCGATTTTCCCTTTTCGGGATACGGTTCGTCGGACATTACCAACAAATACAACCCGAGCGACAACGAGTCTACTTTTATTTCGACCGAATGTTGTTGATAATCTTTCTGTGCGGGCAACGCTATGGTTTGTGTCGCGGCTTTCTCCAATTCCGCCAAAAATCCGGGGAGGTTCTTTTTCGGGTCTTCCAAACGATTCATCTCGTCGAGATTTTCATCGGTGCATCGATAAACGGTAAGATAAGCCGTTTGCATGTTTTTGTATTTCACCGATGCCAAAATCGGCTTTTCCGGCAAGCAAAGCCGTTCCGATTGCAGCGAAATTTCCGGTCGCGTCAGCGACTTGAGCAGCTCGTC
>JAVBRP010000172.1:0-10847 GCA_031547815.1 Bacteroidales bacterium
GCCGCCCGCCGAACCGGCACCCGCGCAAGATAACACGCCGCAAGAGCCCGATTCGCCCGTTCCGACCGACCGTTTCCCCGATATTCCTTTCGAAGTAGACGGTAAAGTGGAGCAGGGAACGTTGGGGTTGTAGAAATTCAATATTCCGGATTCAAAATTCAAGATTCGAACTTTCCATGGAAATATCCGATCCTTGATTCGCATCATTCATCGGAATCTTCCGGCGCTTCTCCCGAATCGGAGTTGTGTTTGGAACTTAATTTTGATCCTGCTCGGCTCAGCCAAACGATTAAACCGATAATTGCAACGACTGCGAATAATCTTTCCATACATATATCTTTTTGCAGACAAACATCCGTCAAAAATAAGTAATTTATCGGCTGCCGAGACACAAACGCGCGATCTTCGCGCGTTTCATGTTACGAAAAAATTTAGCATATACACTAAACATTTGCTGTTTTTTGAAAAGTTTAGCACATATACAAAACTTTCATATCAAATCAAAAAAGCGACAAGGCATAAAACTTTGTGTTTTAGTGCTTTTGTGGCAAAGTAAAATGATAGATCACCGCCCTTGATTGAATTCTTTCAGCGCTTCGTAAAACGCATCGATGTTGGCAAACGCGACATGCGGAGGCGTATCGCAACCCGACGAGAGAATGAAATTCTTGTACCCGGCCGTGAGTTGAAGCAAATCCGTGGCGGCTTTTTTCACCGATTCGGGCGTTCCGGCCTTGAACACGGCCACCGGGCTTAGATTGCCCATCACCAATACATCGGGCGGACAGGTATCCAGCGCGTTCTTCATGTTCATCCCGTCGCCGAAATGACACGCCCGCGCGCCGGTTTGCAGCATCGCATTCGTACATTGCCCCGTGTTGCCGCAATTGTGCAGAATGATCATAAACGTGTCGTCCTGCAAGGCATCGACTATTTGTTTGACGTATGCCGACGAAAAGTTGAAGCAATCGTCGTCCGAGAGCAATCCCGCCGCAGGTTCGGCGACAACGATACCGTTTGCACCCGTTTTTTTCAGCTCTTTGCCGTATTCGATAATGAATTGCGTACATTTTTGCAGCAATAAATGTATGGTATCGGGGTCGATGTACATGGCGATCATGATTTCGGTCATGTCGTACAGCCTTCCCGCCAAGGAGAACGGCCCGATGCATCCCGAAAAAACGGGTTTGTCCTTGATATGCTGCGCTGCCAGACGATTGGCCAAAATGTATTGCGGCACGCGGCCTGCATCGGTGTCGGGTACTTTCAGGTTTTGTACCGATTCGTAATCGCACACCAAACGCCCCGTCACGGAAGGGACTTCGTGTTCCGAAAAACTGATCTTGCTGCCGAACGCTTCGGCTTCGACCGTCAAATCCATAATGACGGTGGATGCGGCCGACGGGTAGCGTTCGTTCACCGCCTTGATGGCTTCGAAATGAACCGTACCGTCGGTAACGGCGTCCAATACCGTTTTTCCGATTATTTCGATACCCGGATGTGTCATGATGGGTATTGCCAAACGTGTCGGGCCGGCGATTACATCGGTTGCCCATTTTTTGATATTCATAATGATGCTGTTGGAAAATATAGATTAATGTAAAAAAAATGCAAAATGTATTGAAAAAAAATGAATAATTATTTATTTAAAAATCTTATCTACAGTTAAATAATGTAAAATTATATCATTTTCGATGTCATCAAATATAGTTTAATCTTCCATCCGTCGAGAAAAAATATTTTGATTTTAACGATTTTTTACAGAAAATTATACCGGGTGCGAATTTTTACTTGTAACTTTAACTTCGTGTGCGTGCACGATATAACAAATTATGACCGTGTGCGCACACGAAATGATACATTATAATAGATAACTTTCTTTGCGCCTTCGCGTCTTTGCGAGAGATTTTGTATTATTAACGAAATGCCTTGCTTGCTTTGAGCAAAGCGTTGATATTTTCGGTAGAAGTGTCGGGAGGCATACCTCCGCCGCATGAAAGGACGAAGCGCGATGTGTCTTGCAAGCCGTGGAGCAGGTCGGTTACGGCGCGTTCCACGTCCGAAGGCTTGCCTGCTGCCAGAACGTCGCGCGGAGGGATGTTGCCCAGCACGGTGAGTCGGTTGCCGGTTGCTTCTTTTATTTCGTTGACGCTTGCCTGAATACCGGGGTTGAACAGATTGACGCCCATGTCGGGATAGTGCTTCATCGAAACCCGAAAATCGGCGTCGTTGTGGAATAATTTCACTTTTACGGGCGCATCGTCGTATATTTCTTTGATGTAGGGAAACCCGAACGTCAGGAAATCGTCTTCGCCGACAAACCCCACGATGTCGTCCAGCATCATGATCCCGTCGATGGACGGAAACGTTTGCCGTTGTATTTCGTGCCACTTTTTCAGAAAATCGGTGATGACGCGCATCAAACGGTGGATTCTGTCGGGTTCCATGATTACGGCCATCATGAATTCGGTGGCGCCCATCAGGAATGAAGCGATGTTCATCGGTCCGCGCGAAACGGAGAACCGGATGCGCCGGCCTGTCGCTTCGATGCGGGGTTGTGCAATCGCCAGACGGTTGAGCATGAACGGCAATAAACCGTCATTCGCCGGGTCGGGCGTTTCCATGTTGTCGATGTCTTCGGGTTGACGGATGGTTTTTCCCGCAAAGGGGAATTCGTTTTTCCAAAAGGTGCATTTGGCGCCGAAAGCCGATGGCTCGGTACACATTCCGTACTCGCTCCAGAATCCGGGAAAGAACATCACGTCGGGAAAGGCTTCCGATGCCGCGATGTTGGCTTTGAGCCACAGTTCGTCGTTCGAAAAATAATCCAACAGCGAGATTCCGTACCATTTGGGCAACCACGGGCTGTCGATGATAAACCCCGCGGGTATGTCGGTTTGCGGCGCTCCGTCGATAACGGAAACAAGGCGGTTCCATTGTGTGTCGGTCATGATGATAATTATTTAAGGCGGTTATTATTTATGTTTTTTCGAATGTCAAAAATCGTGATTAATGTTGACTTATGCAAACGTTTGCATGAAATTTTGTAAAAAAAGGGTAAGCTGACTATATCGCACCGCTACAACCAATTACCCTTGCTGCCTTCCGATCCTGGGGGATTCACCGGGAGCTGGTCGTATAGGACTTACCCGCTGCAAAGGTACGTTAAATTTTCAAATATCAAAAAAAATGTTTTCCTCACGAATTTCGTTTTTTCTTTTTTCGGTTTATTAAAAACAGGCTATCTTTGCGGTTTACGAGTATAATATGTGTATAAAATTGAACGAGCCGCATGGATACATCAACTGATTCACCGATTTCGCCGACGCGGACGGCTATGACAGTCGGTGCTGTTACTGCGGTTTTGATGTTTGTCGCTCCCGTTTTGCCGCTTTTAAATTTGATGCCGCAAACGGCGAGTTTAGCTGTCTTTGTCGGCGGCATATTTTTCGGGATGAGGCGTTTGGTCAAGCATTCGAGCGCCGACATCACTTATTCCGCCAAAGCGGTGATGGGTATCAAAGTTGCTTTTTTCGCATCGCTCATCATTGCTTTTGTTATCTATTTCATCACCAAAATAGAACCGCAGGCGATCAACATTTATCTCGGCGTGGTTGAGCAGATGCTGCAGTCGTCCGATTTACCGTCGGAAGCGGCGGCGACGCAAATGCAAATGATGCGCGAAATGATAAGTCCTCTGTTTTTAGCGGTCGTTGCGATTTTTATGTTCTCTTTTATCGGAGTGATCGCGGCATGTATTTGCGGGCTTTTTTTGAAAAAGAAATAAAAACAGAAAGGTTTCGCAATACATTCGATGCACGCGTTGCAAACGCACGCAAGTTTTCCGGGTGTGGAAGGGAAACTTTTTAACCATGAATAATAAAATATGAATCTGTCAGTTATTGTTCCGTTGCTCGACGAATCGGAGTCGATACCCGAGTTGGTTGCTTGGATTGAGCGGGTTATGGATGAAAATAGCTATAGTTACGAGATCATCATGGTCGACGACGGCAGCCGGGATAATTCCTGGGCTGTTATCGAGCAAACGGCGCAACGCAATTCGCATATTCATGCCATTCGGTTTCGGCGCAACTACGGCAAGTCGGCCGCTTTGCACTGCGGGTTTGCCAAAGCGTCGGGCGACGTGGTCATCACCATGGATGCCGACTTGCAGGACAGCCCCGACGAAATTCCCGAGTTGTACCGCATGATTGCGGAAGACGGATTTGATATGGTGTCGGGTTGGAAAAAGAAGCGGCACGATCCGATCTCCAAAACGGTTCCCAGCAAAATATATAATGCCACGGCGCGTTTTTGTACGGGGATCAAGCTGCACGATTTCAATTGCGGATTAAAGGCTTACCGGAACGAGGTAGTGAAAAGCATCGAAGTATACGGCGAGATGCATCGTTACATTCCCGTGTTGGCTTCCAAAGCGGGATTTACGCGCATCGGGGAGAAAACGGTGGAGCACAGGGCGCGGAAATACGGCGTCAGCAAATTCGGCTGGAGCCGGCTGATGAACGGTTTTCTCGATTTGACGAGCATTTTGTTCATTTCCCGTTTCGGAAAAAGGCCCATGCATCTTTTCGGCTTGCTGGGCACCTTGATGTTTCTGGTCGGCTTGTTCTCTGCCGGCTGGTTGGGCGCGCAGAAATTGTATCATGTGGCGCAGGGTGTCAGAGCGGGGCTGGTTACGGACAGTCCGTATTTCTATTTGTCGCTTACCGCGATGATTTTGGGAACGCAACTTTTTTTGGCCGGTTTTCTCGGCGAATTGATTTCGCGAAGTTCATCCGAGCGAAATGTATATCAAATTAATAAGGAGTTTTGATACCGGTTTGCGGTTCGGTTACATTATGATGAAGCACACACCCGGATATTCTCAAAATAAAGTGAAAAATAGCATTATATATCTGTGTATCGCCGTCGTCGGCATTTCACTTTTTCGTCCGGAAGCGAAAGCGCAAACGGATGCGTCCATCAAGAAAGCGAAAACGACGGTCAGCGATGCCGACAGATCATTGAAGAAATATCAGAAATTTTCGAAGATCGACAGCGTGCCCTGGTTGCTCGGAGGCGACGCAGCCTTGTCGTTTTCGGCCACAAGTTTGGCCAACTGGGCCGCCGGAGGGGAAGATCAAATAGGCGTAAGCCCTATCGTCAACTTATACGCCAATTACAAGAAGGGCAAGCGCACGTTGGAGAATTACGCAACTTTCGCCTACGGTATTTTGAAATCGGGCGACCGGAAAGCGGTGAAAAGCGACGACCGTATTTATCTTACCACGAAAGCCGGCTATCAATTGTCGACGAAATGGTATTATGCGGCGGCGATTTTGGCGCGTACGCAGTTTGCTCCGGGCTATAAATATACCGCCAAAGATACCATCAGGGTCAGCGATTTTTTGGCTCCTCTTTATTTGTATGCCTCGGTGGGGCTTGACTATCGTCCGAACAAAAATTTCTCGTCCGTATTTTCGCCCATCATGGGAAGGGCCACTTACGCGCGATCGGACGACATGAACGTTCTGGCAAACGCCGGCTTGGTGGAAACCGAGAAAGACGCCGACGGCAAAGATGTAAAAGTGCCGCACAATTCGCGATACGAATTCGGCGGAGGGGTAATCATGTCGCTGAACGGCGATATATTGAAAAAAAAGATCACTTACAGTTCGCAATTGGAATTGTTCTCCAATTATGTGGTGAAGCCCGAAAATGTGGATGTAACTTGGATGTTGCAGGCAAAAATTATGCTGTATAAGAATATTACGGCCGATTTGCGGTTGGACGTGAAATATGACGACGACCAAAAGGCGACCAATAAAGAAACCGGACAGCTGGAAGGCCCGAAAACGCAAGTGAAAAATTATCTCGGAGTAGGGTTATTCTATCAATTTTAACGTTTTTTCAGATATACATGCCGGTGTTTAGAGCTTTCGAGTTATTGTCGTTACACTTCGTGCGGACAAGTTTCGTGCAGAGAGGCTTTGCAAAAAGTCGAGAAAGTACGTTATTGCGAGCGATAGCGAAGCAATCTTCAAATAATCAAAAAGATTGCTTCGCTATTGCTTGCAATGACGAGCCGGAAATAGACTTTTTGACCGGTCTCATGGTCCGAAAAACTTATCGTTCGACTGCTCGTTTTGCATGTTGCATATTCTTATTATTGTTTTGCTTGCCGGGCGCTATTGACGCTCAATATCGCATTCCGTTCATCAATTATACCATGAAAGACGGGTTGGTGCAAAATCAGGTGCGCGACATTTGCCAGGACCGGAACGGGTACATTTGGTTTGCCACGGCAAGCGGCGTTTCGCGATTCGACGGCAAGAACTTTAAGAACTTTACCGTTGCGGACGGGCTGCCGGCCAATACGGTGACGGCTTTGCTCGTCGACCGCAAAAACAGTATCTGGATGGCTACTCAGGGCGGCGGTTTGACGGTTTTCGACGGAAAAACGTTCCGGACATACACCGTGGACGACGGCTTGGCTTCCAATTATTTGGTACCTAACGGATTTGATAAGTTGCTGTTGGAGGATTCGCAAGGGAACATCTGGTGCCGGACAAACGAGGAGGGGGTGTCGGTTATCGATATGTCGGGCGTGAAAACCTATAATAAAAACAACGGATTGATCGATAACGAAATAACTTGTTTTAAAGAAGACAGTCGGGGGCGAATTATCTGTGCCGGCGGCGGCGGGATTTCCGTCATCGACAGGGGAGAAATCACCGACCTGACATTAGATAATGCACGGATCGGCCGCGTAACGGATATTGTCGTTAACCGGAAGGGCGAAATATGGATGGTCGGAAACCAGGCGGTTCAATTCGTCGACGATAAAACGTTTGTATATCATCCGTTTCCGCGACAGAGCCAAGCAAGTACGGCCTTTTTCGATTTTCGGGATCGATTGTGGATCGCTACCGCGGAAACCGGATCGTTCATCTTTGTCGAAGGAAAATATACGCCCGTTCGCAAAACCGACAAACCGATCGCCAAGATTTATGAGGACAGCCGGCACGATGTGTGGTTGCTGACGCAAGGAAACGGATTGTATCGGCTGTCGGGCGATAAAACGGACTATTACAATCTGCGCAGCGGGCTGGTCGACAACACCGTCACCTGTATTTTTGAGGACGAGGAAGGAAATATATGGATCGGCACGGACAGCGGAGTGTCCATGTACGGTAAGGTTATTTTCGAGGCGCTGACCGTCGAATCGGGATTTCCGAACAACCATGTGTTGTGCGTAGCCACCGATTCGTTCGGAAATGTTTGGTGCGGGCCGAATAACAGCGGCTTGGCGCGAATCAACGGAGAACAGTTGGAGTTTTTCTTAAAAGGCAATTCGAGCCGGTCTGTCGTCAGCATAGCGCCTGCGAGCAACGGACTGATATTGGGTTCGATGGGAGCGGGAATAGGCTGTTTTTCAAACGGACGGATTATATTCGACGAGAAAAAGACGGATGAAGATGTATACGACATTCTGACCGTGAACGATAACGATTATTGGGCCGCTTCGTCGAGAGGATTGATCCATGTTCGCGGAAGCGATATAAAGTATTATACCGTTGCGGACGGTTTGCCCGACGACTACATTTTCTTTCTGGCCCGCGACGCCAAGGGTAGAATATGGTGCACCACTTCGGCGGGATTGTCGATCTTCGACGGCGAACGGTTTACAAACTATACCGTTGCGAACGGTTTGCCGAGTGATGCGTGTACCGACATCGCCATCGACAAATACGGCGATGTGTGGGTGGGAACCGAAAACGGCTTGTGCCGGATTGCCGAAAAGGACGGGAAGTTCGATTTTAGAATATATACGGTGAAGGACGGGTTGATATCCAATTCGATCAACCTGGTGCATGCCGACGCGAGCGATCGGTTGTGGATAGGCTATGTGAATGGATTGAATGCGATCGATTTGAAAACCGACCATATCGACAAGTATACCGATGAGGACGGTTATCTTGCGTTGGACAGTTACATCGGCGCCGCAGCTACCGACATGCACGGCAATGTCTGGTTCGGAACCGTTGAAGGCTTGGTGAAATATAACCCGAAGGCCGATCGCAAGTACACGACGCCTCCGCATACCCGCATTACGGACATTACCGAAATCGGTGTGTCCGGCGACGAGGATATTGTTCGATTTTCCGACGGCATTTCTCCGGAGACGGGGCTGCCCGTAAATTTGGTGCTTCCCCACAATCGAAACAACATCCGAATCGACTGGATCGGGATTCATTTTACCGTACCATCCAAGAATCGGTACCGTTTCATTTTGGAAGGATACGAAGATGTGTGGCACGAAGCGAGCACCGAAACATTCCGCGAATATAACCGCCTGTCGCCCGGCAATTACACATTCAAAGTTGCTGCATGTAACAACGACGGCGTTTGGAATCCCGAACCCGTAACCTATTCGTTTACGGTTCGCAGGCCGTGGTGGGCCACCGGCGTTGCATACGTCATGTATGCGCTTCTGCTGACGGCATTGATCTATTTTTATATCCGTTGGCGCGAACGCAAGCTGCTGGAAGAAAACCGTATTCTGGAAGCGAAAGTATACGAAAGGACGGTCGAAATAGAATTGCAAAAGCAAAACATCATCGAAATCAACAAGGAGCTGAAAGAACATCAGGAAGAACTGATTGTGCAACGCGACATGGCCGCCGAACAGCGCGACCAAATAGACGGACAGCGACGGGAAATCATGGACAGCATCCGGTACGCCAGACGGATACAAAACGCGATCATGCCCGAACCGACCGCCATGCGCGAGATTCTTCCCGATCACTTCCTGTTTTTCAGGCCACGCGATGTTGTCAGCGGCGACTATTATTGGGCCGCCAAAAAAGGGAACAAATCGATTGTGGCTGCCGCCGATTGCACGGGGCACGGCGTACCCGGAGCATTCATGAGCATGCTCGGCATCTCGTTTCTCAACGAAATAGTGTTGAAACAGGAAACGGAAACCGCTTCGCAAATCCTCGACGAACTGAGGGCCAACATCAAATTCATTTTGTCGCAAACCGGCGCTGTCGGCGAACAACGCGACGGGATAGATATGGCGCTCTGTATTATCGACAGCCAAGCCGGCGAACTGCAATATGCCGGGGCATACAATTCGCTGTTGCTCATCCGCGCCGGCGAACTGATCGAATACAAAGCCGATAAGATGCCCGTAGGGATACACGTTGCCGGCAGGGAAGCCGGTTTTACCAATAACGTGGTGCCCTTGGAGCGCGGCGATATGTTATACATTTTCTCCGACGGCTATATCGATCAATTCGGCGGGGCGAATAACTCCAAGTTTAAAAGCAAACCTTTCAAACAGTTGTTGATCGACATATCGGTATTCCCCACCGAACGCCAAAAGGAAATATTGGTGGAAACCCATGATCGATGGAAAGGCGACGGCCCCCAGATAGACGATGTCCTGGTGATCGGAATAAGAGTTTAAAGTTTGCCTTCGGCGAGCCCTTCGGGGTTCAGGTTTAAAGTTTCAGGTTTATAGTTTAAAGTTTAAAGTTTAAAGTTTCAGGTTTTGAGCCATTCATTATTTTTTACCTCTTATCTCTTACCTCTTACCTCTTACCTGTCACTAAAAACGGTAATTCAAATATCTCATCATCATAAAATAATAAAAACACGATGGAAATTAAAGGAAGATTGGTAAAAGTGTTGCCTGTTCAAACCGGACAAGGCAGGAACGGCGAATGGAAAAAACAGGACTTCGTTCTCGAAATGGACGGAACCTATCCGAAAAAGGTTTGTATTTCGGTGTGGGGCGATAAGGTAAACTTGGGGTCTTTTGTCGAAGGAAGCATCCTGGTTGCCTCCATCGACATCGAAAGCCGCGAATTCAACGGTAAATGGTACACCAACGTGACGGCATGGAAGGTCGATGCCGCAGGAAACGAACAACAACAGGCGCCGCCGTCGCTGCCGCCCTTGGAAGCATACGGCAACGAACCGGATATGCCCCCGATGAAAGACGATCTGCCGTTTTAACGATCGGCCGGTTCTACGGCAACAACGCATACCCCGATGGATACTTGTTTGTTCCGATCAAGATAAAGTATGTTGACGAAAAGTCCCTCCGATGCAATTATTTCAAAAAAGCCCGATTGTTGAAATTGTTCGGACAGGTATGAGTGCCGGTGTGTAATCCCGACGATTCGAATTCTTATACGGAACCCCTGCTTCGGCAGGGTTTTTTCATATATACGCATTCATGCGAGACATTTGCGGGATGTCTGCATGGAGGCATCCGGGATGTCCGAAAGGAGGCATGCAGGATGTCTGCAAGGAGGCATCCGGGATGTCCGAAAGGAGGTATGCAGGATGTCCGGAGGGAGGCATCCGGGATGTCGGGAGGGAGGCATCCGTGATGTCGGGAGGGAGGCATCCGGGATGTGTGAAAACTTGCATACAACATTTTACACGGGGAATGAAGAGGGAAGAGGGAGGAGGTAAGAGGTAAGAGGTAATATCAATCAAGGTCGTTTATTTAATGATCCCGTTAGGGATCGGCTATCGGTAGAAAATTCGACACCCCTGCACTTTGGCATCCCGTCGGAGCCAATTTGAAATTTTACTTTATTGAACGACGGCATTGCAAATGACCGTTCAACGTGGGGTTTGTTATAAAAAGTCGGGTTAAAAACCCGACTTTTTTTGCGACTTTTTGAGCTTCGGTTTACAATGACATAAGCGGTAACCCGCACATTTTGCATGTTACTGCCAGCCCGGATTGGGTTTTATCGCCGGGTTGCGTTCGATTTCTACGCCGGGTATCGGCCACAGCCAATCACGGTCGGTAAATTCGTGGG
>JAVBRP010000248.1:0-6815 GCA_031547815.1 Bacteroidales bacterium
ATTCTCGACTTGGGCGATCCGCATGTTCCCTGCGAACCCGAAATTATTCGTTCGCCCGACGGCAAACAACTGCTGATGCTCATTCGCGAGAACAACAGGGCTTTCAATTCATGGATCATGACCTCGAACAACGAAGGCAAGACATGGTCGGAGCCGTATCAGGCCGCTGCAAGCGTAACCATGGACAGACATCAGGCACGTTACGCTCCTGACGGCCGACTTGTGATCGTGGGGCGCGATGTTGCGGAAAAAAGTCCGTCGAAAGGTCATTTTGCGGCATGGGTGGGCACATACCGGGATTTGGCCTCCGGAAACGAGGGTCAATACCGGATTAAGTTGCTGCACACCCATAAAACGACGGAATACCCCGGCTTGGTTGTTCTGCCCGACGGTACATTTGTGGCCGTCAACTCGGTAGCCTACCGTCCCGGCGAAAATTATTCGATCGTTTCTACCCGGTTCAAGTTGAAAGAATTCGACAATCTCAATAAATAAAAAATCCATGAAACCAATTGCAGGAATACTCATTCTTGGTGCGATTTTGACAGCATCGAGCATAAACACATGCCGAGCGCAACAACAAAAGGAACTGCCTTTTCTTTACAAAAGCGGGGACAACGGTTATCATACGTTTCGCATTCCTGCATTGGTCGTAACCGATAACGGCACCGTATTGGCTTTCGCCGAAGGCCGTAAAAACACAGGGTCGGATGCGGGCGATATCGATATCGTGCTCAAACGTTCGGAGGATGGCGGTGAAACATGGAGCGAACTGCAAGTGGTATGGGACGACGGGGAAAATACTTGCGGGAATCCCGCCCCGGTGATCGACCGAAAAACAGGCGTCATATCTTTGCTCACGACGTGGAATTTGGGCGCCGATCGCGAATCGCAAATTATCGACCGATCCTCCGGAGATACCCGCCGCGTTTTCGTGACACAATCGGCTGACAACGGCGTCACGTGGTCGCCTCCGATAGAAATCACAGAACATGTCAAGAAAGATAATTGGGCATGGTATGCAACCGGCCCCTGCCAAGGAATACAGATAGCGAACGGGAAATATAAAAACCGTTTGGTGATCCCTTGCGATCATATTGAGGCAGTAACAAAAAAATACTACTCCCATGTAATCTATTCGGACGATCATGGGAAGAGTTGGCAACTCGGAGGCAGAACGCCGACGGATATGGCCAACGAATGTACGGTGGCGGAAATATCGGGCGGAAAACTCCTGCTGAACATAAGGAATTACGACCGAACCCATAAATGTCGAAAAACAACGGTCAGCAGCGACGGCGGTCTCACATGGAGCGCATTGAAACCCGATAAAACACTTGCGGAACCGATATGTCAGGCTGCCATGTACCGTTATTCTTTCGGGCGCAAAAAGAAAAACAAGTTATTGTTTACAAACCCTGCCGATCCCGAAAAAAGACGCAACATGACTTTGCGATTGAGTTACGACGACGGTGAAAGCTGGGCAAAATCGATGGTTCTGTATTCCGGCCCGGCAGCATATTCGGACATCACCAAGTTGCCCGACGGAAGTATCGGGTGTTTTTACGAAGCCGGTTATGAACGCCCGTACGAAGGAATTGTCTTTGAAAAAATCAACATTGCCGATCTCGAAAAATAATCATGCTGTCCCGATTACACGAATTGTTGCAGGTGTTGGAGGATAATGCGGATTATTCCGTTCAACAAAACATCATTGCATGTCACAAGAGGGCATTGAATTGGGAAAAAACGGACAGGTTGCCATTAGTGATTGCCTATCCGTATCCGAAATCGGCGCCGTTTGTCCCTTTCGCACACCGCGAAATATTTTCTCATCCCGAAAAGATGCTGTATAACGAATTGCTGCACGCGTTCGATACGAGCATCTACTTGCATCCTGCCGTGAAAGACGATCTGCCGTATACCGTAAGAGCCAATTTCGGAACGGTGCTCGTTGCATCGTTGCTGGGTGGCCGAGTCGAACAACGAGACGATTCGCCGCCGTGGGTGCGACATTTCGAAACCGAAGACGCTTTCCTGTCTGTCTTTGAACGTAAAAACGATCTTTACGACGAAGGCATGGCGAGCACAGTGCGCAATACGTACAAAATCTATCGCGATATCCTATCCGATTATCCCGATTTATGCAACTGCTTGAACATCGTATTGCCCGACTTGCAAGGCCCGTTAGATACACTGGAACTGCTGCGGGGAAGTGAAATGTACGCGGATTTTCTCCTGAATCCGGGCCGGGTCGAACGTGCGCTTTCGCTGATCGCAAACACCCAGATCGGGTTTGCAGAATCATTGCTCCCGTTCGTCACGTCGAATCATCCCGGCTACTCTTTCCAACATGCCGTATTAATCAAAGGCAATATCCTGATCCGTAACGACTCGGCCATCTTGATCGATCGACTGATGTACCGCGAGCAAGTTGCCTCGCACGACGAAACGGTATTGAAGGCAATGGGCGGCGGCGGAGTTCATTCGTGCGGAAAAATCGATTTCAATGTCCCGGAAATACTCGATTTGCCCTCCATCACCTGTTTCGACTTCGGACAATCGTACCTCAACGACATTACCGGCATATTCCCGGCTGCGGCTGTAAAAGAAATACCCTTTGTCCGAATAAGACCCGCGCGCGAGCTTTTGTTGTCGGACAAACTGCGGGCGTATTATCCCACAGGCGTATCTTTGGTATACGATGCATCATCCTACGAAGAAGCATGTTACGTATCTATAGCGTACAGCAATATCTACGGAAGTAATTTCAAGTAAAAAACAAAAGACTATTTTTAGAAAACGCCATAAACAATGAACTTGGGCAATAGCTGCATCGAATCGACATCGAATCGAAAAAACTCTTTCGGTGAAACCGAAAACAGTCCGACAATCGTCGGCAACTGGGCAACCCTCTTATTGGCGTTTGATCGTCAAGGCGCTATCGACTATTCGCGATTGGCCGATGAAATAGACGTTCTTACGGCAGCAAAACCTAACGGAATTTACTCCTGCGGCACGGCGGGAGAATTCTACACCCTGTCCGAAGACGAATTCGATGCGGTCAGCCTGCTGTTGTCCGAAAAATGCCGAAAGTCAAATATACCGTTTCAACTCGGCGTATCTCATCCCTTTGCGCAACAATCGCTGGAGCGGCTTAAACGAGCTGTTCACCTTTGCCCGTTGGCCGTACAGGTAATTCTTCCCGATTGGTTTCCCGTAACCAACGACGAAGCCGTCGATTTCCTGCAACGAATGGCCGATGCTGCGGGAGATACGGGCATGGTGCTGTACAACCCGCCTCATGCCAAGCGGCGTTTGGAACCCGAAGACTGGATGTTCCTGAAGAAAGAAGTGCCGCAATTGGTCGGCCTGAAAGTGTTCGACAATAACGGCAACGACGATTGGTACGCCCGTATGAGAAATTGCTCGCAAGGACTGTCGATATTCATCCCCGGCCATCGTATGGCTTCGGGCATACGGCGAGGCGCGCACGGTTCGTATTCCAATGTATCCTGTCTCAACCCCTTTGCCGCGCAACGCTGGTACGGACAAATATGCTCCGATCCTGCGGCTGCATCGGAATTGGAAACAAGAATCAATCTCTTTATGGACAATTATATTGCCCCCCTCATTGTGCAATATCACTACTCCAATCAGGCTTGCGATCGGTTTATGGCTTTAGTCGGCGGTTGGTCGAATGTCGGGCCGTGCATGCGTTGGCCCTATCGTTCTGTTCCTGCCGACCGAGCCGAAAGTGTGAGGATTGCTGCAAAAGACATCATTCCTGAATTTTTCGAATAACTGTTATGACACGACACTGCCTCCTCCCGCCGGCAACCCGAAAAAAAACCATACACTTGCATCAAAACAAAACATCATGGCCATTTCGAAGGACAATATCATTACCCGCGGATTGAGAGGGAAAATCGGAGAATTGGTATTTCGTCAATACGGAGACAAAACCGTTGTCTCCGCAGCTCCGCGAATGCCTTCCGAAGCATCCGGGTTGCAGAAAGCCTCGCGCAAACGATTTCAACAGGCAGTGATTTATGCCAAATCGGCAATGACCGATCCCGACATGAAAGCCGCTTATGAAGACGCGGCCGAGAAAAGGCGTACGGCTTATAACGTGGCGGTTGCCGATTTCCTGCACGCTCCCGACATCGAAACTATCGATCTGTCAGAATATACGGGTAAAGCCGGCGATCCGATCCGAATCCGCGTATCCGACGACTTCTTGGTGAAAGATGTGAAACTGACCATTGTCGACCATAACGGAAATCGGATAGAAGACGGTGATGCGATGCCCGATGCTTTAGGTGTCGTATGGACTTATACGGCCGACAAAAACGTCGACAACTTCGAGGTCGGTAAAATTGTAGTAACTGCCGTCGATTTTCCCGGAAATAAAGCTGTTTGCGAAGATGACTTATAAAAAATTACACCGCCCGGTAAAAAATCATTCCGAAGGAAAAACGTACACAACCCGCATAAAATCTATACAACCAACGAACCCGGACTATAACGACGTCGAAGGATCATCGAAGCGATACCGAAGCGAAGCCGAAACGATATCGAAAGAATAACCACCGGGACAGTAGGGACACAGAGAAAATCTTTGTGCTCTTGGTGTCTTAGTGGTTAATTTTTTATCTTTGGGCTTTGACAACCGGATAAACAGTCATCCCGATGAAAAGACTTATTTCTATCGTATTTTTCGTAGCAATCTCCACGTTCTACGGCTTTTCCGTCGAAGTGCAAAACCTTCCGGACGAATCGTTGCGCGATCCCGATTGGACGGCCCGGTGGATCGGCAACGACCGCGACTTCCCCGGCGACCTTATATCCATGTATTCCCGACTGTCCGCCCGTTATTACCGAAAGGAGTTTTCGGTAAAGAAGTCGATTAAATCGGCAAAAGTTTACATTTCGGGGTTGGGATTGTACGAACTGTACATCAACGGAAAGAAAATCGGGCGTCAGGTATTGGCTCCCGTGCCGACCGACTATCGAAAAACGGTCATGTACAACACCTTCGACGTTACCGACCAAATACGCAAAGGGAAAAACGCCGTGGGAACCGTGTTGGGAAACGGTCGATATTTCGCCGTGCGTCAAAACTATCGCCCCGACAAGATACTTACGTTCGGATTTCCCAAACTGCTGTTCCAACTCGAAATAGAATACGCCGACGGAACGAAACACACCGTTGCGGGCGACGATACTTGGAAAATGACCGCCGACGGCCCCATTCGAGCCAATAACGAATGGGACGGCGAAGAATATGATGCGCGCCGCGAAATGCCGGGTTGGAACAACGTCGGATTCAACGACAGGCACTGGATCAACGCCGAGTACGTGCAGGCTCCGGGCGGCGTTGTCAAAGCGCAACCGACGCCGAACATAATCATTCACGAAGTCGTGAAACCCGTGAGCATTAAGGAAATCAAGCCCGAAACCTACATTTTGGACATGGGGCAAAACATGGTCGGGTGGCTGCAAATAGAAGCGCAAGGAAAACGGGGCAATTGCATCAATCTGCGCTTTGCCGAGACGCTGAACGCTGACGGCTCGCTGTATACCGACAACCTGCGCAGCGCCCGATGCAACGACACTTATACGATAAAAGGCGAAGGCGTCGAAACATGGGAACCGTCGTTCGTCTATCACGGATTTCGCTACGTAGAAATTACCGGTTATCCCGGAAAACCGACCGCGGATCGATTTAAAGGAAAAGTGGTGTACGACGAAATGGCAACCACGGGCAGTTTCGAGTCGTCCGACAAAACGTTGAACGCCCTGCACAAAAACGCTTATTGGGGCATCCGCGGCAATTACAAGGGGATGCCTATCGATTGTCCGCAACGCGACGAACGTCAGCCATGGTTGGGCGATCGCGCAGCCGGATGCACCGGCGAAAGCTTCATTTTCGATAACGAAGCCCTGTATCTCAAATGGCTGGACGACATCCGCGACGCGCAAACCCCCGAAGGCCGAATTTCCGACATTTCGCCGCCGTTCTACCTGACGTATTACTCCGACAACATGACGTGGCCCGGCACATACCTGATGGTCGCCGACATGCTCTACCGTCAATTCGGGAACGTTCGCGGCATCCGGGAACATTATCCTTACATGAAGAAATGGTTTTTCTACATGAAGGATAAGTATTTGAAAGATTACATCCTGACGAAAGATAAATACGGCGACTGGTGTGTGCCGCCCGAATCGCCCGAACTGATACATTCGAAAAGCCTCGATCGGAAAACCGACGGGCAATTGATCGCCACCGCATATTTTTATCGCTTTGCGGAAATGATGCAAAAGTTTGCGGATTTGAGCGATCATCCTTCCGATAAGCCGATTTACGCCGATTTGCAGGAAAACGTCCGGCAAGCATTCAATCGCCGCTTTTTCAAAGACGACCGCTACGACAACAACACAGTGACGGCCAATCTTCTCCCGTTAGCTTTCGGGATGACCGATGCCGCAAACGAAGATGCCGTATTCCGTTCCATGACGGAAAAAATCGTGAACACCGACAATCTGCACCTCAGCACCGGCGTCATCGGCACACAGCGGCTGATGCGCGAACTTACCCGACACGGGCGCGCGGATGTGGCGTATCGCATTGCCGTGCAAACCGATTATCCCGGTTGGGGCTACATGATCGAAAACGGCGCCACCACGATTTGGGAACTGTGGAACGGCAACACGGCCGATCCGAAAATGAATTCGCACAACCACGTCATGCTGTTGGGCGACGTCATCACTTGGATGTACGAGGATTTGGCCGGAATCAAAGCCGACGC
>JAVBRP010000164.1:0-5443 GCA_031547815.1 Bacteroidales bacterium
CGATGACAACGATTGAGGAAATATGTAAAACGTTCCTGGACAAACCCGATTCGATATTTTTTGTCCTCACCCATCGTGAGAAACAAGTGTTTCGCAGTCGGTTGAAGTTGCGAACCTATCGCAAAGGCGAATATATTTTCCGTGCGGGAGAAATACCGACGGGTTTGATCTGTTTGGCAAGCGGTAAAGCGAAAGTGTTTCAGGAAGGCACCGGCGGCCGCGAACAAATTGTCCGCATGGCCAAGCCGATCGGCTTTATCGGTTACCGCGCCCTGTTTGCCGAAGAAATACATGCCGCCTCGGCGGTAGCCATCGAAGAATCGATTACGGCAAATCTGGATCGGGAAACACTGTTCAGCATATTGAACGCCAACAGTAAGTTATGTCTTCTCATCATCAAATCGCTGGCCACGGAATTGGGGTTCTCGTATTTCCGAACGGTGACCCTGACGCAGAAACAGATTCCGGGACGCTTGGCCGAATCGCTGCTTTTTCTTAAAGACACTTATGGTTGCGAACGCGACGGAGTGACGCTGAAAGTGTGTCTGTCGCGCGAAGACATCGCCAAACTGTCGAACATGTCCACATCCAACGCCATTCGTACACTTTCGTTCTTCGACAAGAAAAAACTGATCGGTATAGAAGGGAAAAAAATAAAACTGCTCGACTTGGCCGGCTTGGAAGAACTCAGCGAGGAACGAGGGTATGACCATTCACTGAAATGCGAAATGCCGTGAGCGCCAAAAAATTTCATCCGTGGACGTGGGTTCCTTCGCTGTATCTTGCGGAGGGGTTGCCGAATATGATCGTGTCGGTGGTGTCGTTGGTAATGTATGAGCGAATGGGCGTTTCGAACGCCGACATTACGCTGTATACCGGTTGGCTTTACTTGCCGTGGGTCATCAAGCCGCTCTGGAGCCCGCTTGTCGAAATTTTCAAAACCAAGCGCGAGTGGATCATCATCATGCAACTGCTTATCGGCGCGGGGCTTGCGGGCGTGGCTTTCAGTATTCCCGCACCGATGTTCTTCCGCACAACGATGATCTTCTTTTGGCTGATGGCCTTTTCGTCGGCCACACACGATATTGCCGTTGACGGATTCTACATGATCTCGCTCACCGAGTTTCAACAATCCTATTTTATCGGCATTCGCAACACATTCTACCGTATCGGAATGATTGCCGCGCAGGGTCTGCTTGTCATGATAGGAGGCCGATTGGAAAAGGTAACGGGCGACGTGCCTTTTGCATGGTCGATCACATTCGGCGCGGCTGCCGGCTTGTTCGTTCTGTTCGGCATTTATCATCGATTCGTACTTCCCCGTCCCGAAACAACCGCAACCGTTGCGAAACGCGGTTTCGGTGAAATCATGGGCGAATTTTTCGGCACTTTTGCCGCCTTCTTCCGAAAAAAAGGCATTGTTGCGGCAATCGCGTTTCTGCTGCTATACCGCTTGGGCGAAGTGCAACTGACAAAAATGACCACGTTGTTTTTGCTCAATAAGCGCGGCGACGGCGGGCTGGGGTTGGATCCCGAAGTCGTGGGCCTTTCGTACGGAACATTCGGCGTCATCGCTTTGATTGCAGGCGGAATAGCGGGCGGCATCGCCATTTCCCGACGCGGGCTTAAATACTGGCTGCTGCCGATGATGTTTGCCATCAACCTTCCCGACGTTGTGTACGTGTATTTGTCGTATACCCAACCCGAAAACCTGTTGCTGATCAATGCGGCCATCATCATCGAACAATTCGGCTACGGATTCGGATTCACCGCATACACGCTGTTTATGATATACCTGTCCGACGGGATGTACAAAACGGCGCATTATGCAATATGCACGGCATTCATGGCTTTGGGAAAGATGTTGCCCGAAATGGCGGCCGGCAGGTTGCAGCAGTATTTCGGTTACGAGCATTTTTTCATTTGGGTGATGGTATGCACCGTTCCGGCATTCTTCCTGTTGCCGTTGTTGCGTATCGATCGAGGTTTCGGCATGAAAAATAAAAAAGCAGGCCTGTAAGCCGGGTTCTGTCTCCGGTTTCCCAGGTTCTATCATTTATCTCGCTCCGCCGTCGCCGACGGAATCATGCGGCCTACCCCCCGTCATCGGACGGACAGCCCTTAATTGACGGTATACATGGCCTTGCAACCCGTGACGTGTACGGCTTTCGACGTCGCCGCCGAAACCGGTGGGCTTTTACCCCGCCTTTTCACCCTTACCGACCCGAAAGTCGGCGGTTGTTTTCTGTTACACTCAATATACCTTGCGATACCTTCCCGTTAGGAAGCACGGTGTCCTTTGTTGCCCGGACTTTCCTCAGCATTGCTGCGATAGAACGGCCTGCTTTATGCTTTTCGATAAATCGTAATCGAAAAACGTGCCGGGTTTTTCAATGATCCCGACACGTTTCTTATGTTAGCGATTTTGGTGAATTTATCACTGTCTGAAATATTTCGACACAGTGCTTTTTAAAGATTTTTGATCGATATTTCCGTATACTTCCAGGCAATATTCTTTCACTTTCTTATCGGCTGCGGGAGAAAACGACTTGGGTTTCATGTCAAACGCTTTCAATAAGGCATCGAATTCTTTGTACAACCGCGCCTCGTCCACAAAGCAAAGCCTCACCGTTGTCACGTTGACCAATGCATTATCCGACAAGTCGTTCAGCAAAATGAAGCACTCGGAAATTTCGTCTGTCTTATTTTGCGGGTCGATCAGCAATTGCTTACTGATCGTAAAATTATCCGACGATACGTCTTTCACGCAATTTCCTTGTTCAAAGCGAAATACGATCCCGTATTTTTTGGCGTCTCTTGTCGGAATGGGCATCGCCAACGAATTGCCGATGACGGTAAAAGTGTCTTTCCCGAAATAATTCTTCATGCTTTCCCGAGATATGCCCCCCACAAAATCGACTGCTTCGCCGCGCGTACCGGTGATTTTTATGGGGCGCGGTGTCACCTTATGCAACGCGAGGTCGGACGACACGGTAAGTTTGTTTTCCGCAAACTGCGATTCGGGCACCGAAAGCCAGTATTTTTGCGTTTTCGACGGATTGATCAGCACCGCTTTGGCATACAAACTGCCGAATTCCAAATTGGTCTGCAAATTAACCCTGTCGCCTACATTGAGTTCTTTACCCGTTTTTTTGTCGACAATATTACCACCCGAAATGCTCACGATACTGTATACTCCCGTTTCTTGGGCAAGAACAACTGCGGATTGCAGTGCAATGATCCAACATAAAACAAACAGTCTCATCTTTTTATCCATTTAATTGTCAAACAATACGGTTGCTTTGCATACGCGGTCGAGCGTTCGACGAAGCGCGCATACACCATATAATACGGAAAAATGTTCGGCAAGGTTTCCCGGACGAATAAAATTTCGTGTAAAAATATCGGCCGTTCGTCAAAAAACATAATATTTTGGATATGTTCCTTATATTTTTAAGCGGCATGATATTTGTACAAAATGTTGTACAAGAAAAAATGACAAGTATATGTCAACAAGGATAATATCGACAAGTGAATTTCGAGAGAATCAAAAAAAATATCTTGATTTGGCGGAAAAAGAAAAGATCGTGATCAAACGAGGTAAAAATCTGATTACTTTAACGGTGTCCGAAAAAATAAACGAAGAAAATAAAACCTGGTACGAGGAGTTTTTTTCCATTCCCGAACAATTTCGATGCAACCCGTTCGATTACAGCCCGAGCGGTGATTTGTTCTATGCCGACAAAAGGAACGTCGAAAACCTTAAAAAATCTATTGATCTTGCCAAGCAACAGATCAAAGAAGGGAAAGTAAAACAAATAAGGACAAAGGAGGAATTAGCAGCGTTTTTTGAAAACTTATGAGTTACTTTGTCAATCTTACCGAAAAAGCAACGGAAGACATCGTGGCGCTAAAAAAATCAAATCTGCCATGCTATACGAAAGTTATGAGGCTGTTAAGCGAATTGGCAGAACATCCCGAAACGGGAACGGGAAAACCCGAATTGATGAAGCATTATTATTCGGGTTGTTGGAGCAGACGAATAGATCGTGCAAACAGACTCGTTTATATGATTGAACACGAGATTGTAACCGTTACTGTTTTGAGTTCGTTGGGGCATTATGGCGACAAATGAGGATAAGTATGTAAAATCAAATAAATAAATCATAAATGAAAACAGCAGAGATACAGACAGAAAAAGGAGTGATGAAAGTGGCGTTTTTCGAAGAAGATGCTCCGGAAACGGTGGCAAACTTCGTTAAATTGGCGTCTTCGGGGTTTTACGACGGGTTGACATTTCACCGCGTGATCCCGAATTTCGTGATCCAAGGCGGATGTCCTCGGGGCGACGGCACCGGAGGCCCGGGTTACGCCATCAAGTGCGAAACGCAGGGCAACAACCAATATCACGACCGCGGCGTGTTGTCGATGGCTCACGCCGGAAGAAACACGGGCGGATCGCAATTTTTTATCTGCCATAACCGCACCAATACGCAACATCTCGACCGCCAACACACCGTTTTCGGAAAAGTAGTCGAAGGATTGGATGTTATCGACGCCATCCGTCAAGGCGATAAAATATTGAAAATTACGGTTAATTCGTAAGATGAAACAATTTATCCTTGCCCTCTTCCTTTCGGGAATATTCGGCGCCGCAGCCGTTGCGCAAAAGGAAATATTCCTGTATCCCGATATGCAAACGCCGACGCCGAAAGACGATATTTTGCGAAGCGTTTCGAGTCCGAGCATTACCGTTTGGCTACCGGCGGCCGAAATTGCCGACGGAAAAGCGGTGATCGTGTGCCCCGGCGGCGGATACGGCGCTTTGATGATGGAAAGGGAAGGACATCGCATCGCCCGCGAATTCAATAAATCGGGCATTGCCGCTTTAGTGTTGAAATACCGGCTTCCCGATAAAAGCAAAAACGTCGATCAATCGTCGTGGCCTTTGCAGGATGCGCAAACCGCCATCAAAACGGTGCGGCAGCGCGCCGGAGAATGGAAAGTCGATCCGAACAAAATCGGCATCATGGGCTTTTCGGCGGGAGGACATCTTGCATCCACCGCGGGCACGCATTACGACAAGCCCGCGATCAAGAATCCGGAAGGCGTCAATATTCGTCCCGATTTCATGATCTTGGTGTATCCCGTCGTCAGTTTTCAGGATTATCTCGGACACACCGGCTCGCGCGCCAATCTGTTGGGCGATGTGCAAACGAAAGAAAGAATCGATTTATATTCCAACGAATTGCATGTAAGCAAAACCACGCCGCCGACCTTTCTTACCCACGGCAGCAACGACGCCACGGTGAAAGTCGGCAACAGCATCGTTTTTTACGAGGCTTTGACGCAAAACGGCGTTCCCGCGGAAATGCACATATATGCCGACGGAAAGCACGGATACGGGCAAAAACCGCCGTTCGACGAATGGTTCGGCCGTTGC
>JAVBRP010000159.1:0-14008 GCA_031547815.1 Bacteroidales bacterium
TATTCGTCGAGCGTGAAATACTTGTTGTCGGTATTTTTCAACAAAGCGAACTTTTCGGCGCGTTCGGCAAACTTTTCTTCGGTGATCATGCCGTATTCGATGAACAGCTTTAAGTTATCCCACTTCTTTTCGAATTCCGGACGATCTTTTTTGAAGATTTCTTCCAAACGGTCGGCCACCTTTTTGGTGATGTGGCTCGAAATCTTCTTCACGTTCGAATCGCTTTGCAAATAACTGCGCGACACGTTCAGCGGAATGTCGGGCGAATCGAGCACGCCGTGCAACAGCGTGAGAAAATCGGGAACGATGCCTTCCACCGAATCGGTCACATACACTTGGTTGCAATACAACTGTATCTTGTTCTTTTGGAACTCGATGTTGCTCTTGATCTTCGGGAAATACAGTATCCCCGTGAGGTTGAAGGGAAAGTCCACATTCAAATGAATATAAAACATCGGGTCTTCCTGCATAGGATACAGATCGCGGTAGAACTTCATGTAATCCTCTTCCTTCAGATCGGCGGGCTTGCGCGTCCACAACGGATTGGTGTCGTTGATGATCCTGTCTTTGTCCGTTTCAAACTGTTTGCCGTCTTTCCACTCCTTCTCCTTGCCGAAAGCAATCTCGACGGGCAGGAAACGGCAATACTTGCGCAATAGCCCTTCGATACGGGCCTCTTCGAGAAATTCCTTCGATTCGTCGTCGATATACATGATCACTTCCGTGCCGCGATCGGCTTTGTCGCAATCCTCCATCTTGTATTCGGGACTTCCGTCGCAAGACCATTTCACGGCCGTCGCGCCTTCCCGATACGATCTGGTGCGTACTTCCACTTTTTTCGACACCATGAACGCCGAATAGAAGCCCAACCCGAAATGCCCGATGATGTTCAAGTCCTTATACTTCTTGATAAATTCGTCGGCGCTCGAAAACGCGATTTGGTTGAGGTACTTGTCCATTTCCTCAGCCGTCATCCCGATACCGCGGTCGGTGACAATCAGTTTCCCCTTTTCGACGGCCACATGAATGGTCAAATCGCCCGATTCGCCTTTAAATTCGCCATTCGAAGCCAATGTCTTCAGCTTGTGCGTAGCGTCGATGGCGTTGGAAATGATTTCGCGCAGAAAAATTTCATGATCGGAATACAGAAACTTTTTGATGATGGGAAAAATATTTTCGGTAGTTACACCGATGGTTCCTTTTTGCATATACTTTTGATTTTATCGATTTAACAATTCGGTTTGTTCGGAAACAAACAAAGCTTGTGCCGGCGAAGCAATATCTGACATTTTGAGGGAAATGTTCGATTCCGAATGACAAATTGACATGTGTTTGAGTTATTCGGGAGAAAGAAAATCATTATCTTTGTGTTGTAAAAAGTAACCATGTTTATGAAAACCGTAGCTGATTTGCCAAGAATAACGATCATTCCTCAAACGAAGAAAGAATTGGATTTTTTTCAAGAAATGCTTTTAAAAATGAAGGTTTCCTTTGAACTTTCCCAATCAGACGAATTGCCGTTTTTGGAAAGATTGGAAGCCGGATTAACCGAAGCAAAAAAAATGAAGGGCGGGAAATTGCCCAAAAAGCCTCTACGAGAACTTTATGAAAGGCACTGAAAATTATGTCTACAGGACATCTGTTTTTGATGCCGATTATAAACGATTGGTAAAGAAGTTCAATAGTCTTCAAGCAGAAATTTATCAATTAGAGCAACTTCTTATCGATCGACCCGACACAGGGATTTCATTGGGCGGTGGAGTATATAAGATACGATTGGCGTGCGAATCCAAAGGGAAAGGAAAAAGCGGCGGTTTCAGAGTAATTACATATTTGGTTGATGAAAGGGAAACAGGAACGGACATCTATCTTATCATGATATACGATAAATCGGAAGAAGATTCGGTAAAAATATCGGAGATAAAACGCGTAATCACAAAAGTTCTATTTCCCGGTTATTAATCGATGATTTAAAAAATATACTCGGTTCAATAACATTTTATAAAGTCCGATTGACAAGATGTATCTATGAGTCGGGGACAAAATTATTTTTAAAATAACATCTTGGTAAAAATTAATGTTTTAACACAGTAAAAAGATATTTCGGCTCAAAAATTAAAAATTGTTTGATATGTCACGGATAGCAAAAGATTTAACCGCTTTGATCGGCAATACGCCGCTGATGGAGATTGCAAACTTCGGTAAATTGCACCGATTGCCGACCAAGCTGATCGTCAAATTGGAATATTTCAACCCCGGTGGCAGCGTGAAAGACCGTATTGCATTGGCGATGATCGAGGACGCCGAAAAAAGAGGCATTATCGCACCGGGCGCAACGATCATCGAGCCTACCAGCGGAAACACCGGCGTGGGGCTGGCTTGGGTTGCTGCGGTGAAGGGTTATAAACTTATCCTGACCATGCCCGAAACGATGAGCATCGAACGGCGCAATCTGCTGAAAGCATTGGGCGCCGCGCTCGTGTTGACTCCGGGCGCGGAAGGCATGAAAGGCGCCATTGCCAAGGCGGAACAACTTCGGGCGGAAACACCCGGATCGTACATTCCGCAACAATTCACCAATCCGGCAAATCCCGACGTTCACAAAGCAACAACAGCCGAAGAGATTTGGAGAGATACCGACGGCAAGGTCGATATTTTCGTGTCGGGCGTCGGTACCGGCGGGACGGTCAGCGGAGTGGGAGAGGCGTTGAAACAGCGGAATCCGAAAATTCGAGTCATCGCCGTGGAACCCGACGAATCGCCCGTGCTTTCGGGAGGAACGCCGGCGCCGCACAAGATACAAGGCATCGGGGCGGGTTTTGTTCCGCAAACATACAACGCAAAGACGGTGGACGAAGTGATTCGCGTAAGCGGCAATCAAGCCGTCAAAACAAGTCGCGAGCTGGCGGCAACCGAAGGGCTTCTGGTCGGCATATCGTCGGGAGCGGCCGTTTATGCGGCGATGTCGGCAGCGCAACGTCCCGAAAACAAAGGAAAAAATATTGTCGCAGTGCTGCCCGACACCGGCGAACGGTACCTGTCGACCGTGCTGTACGCATTCGAGGAATATCCGGTGTAGCAGTGTCGTGCTGTTGATCGATGTTCGCAGAGCATTCAATATTGTATGAAAAGATACGCCTACTCTATAAAGCATTCGCTCACGCGCGTTACAAATGTGCATATATAGAATAGCTCTGTATATTAACATCTTACAAAAATTTCGAAAAAATCACATTTTATGAAAAAACCCCCAAAAGTGGGATATTAAATCATTTTTTGAATACATACTTTTGCTCGCGAAATAGAATGACCATGTATTGAAATAAAATGATTATCAGCATGAATAGAATCCTTTTACTCTTATGTTTATGGGCAATTTCCGTTACAACGATATTTGCCGGACACGTTGACGAAAAAACCGCGAACCGGGTCGGTCGGTCTTTCTGTGCAACAAAACCCCAATCGACGCTTTTGAAATCGTCGTCGAGCCTGACATTGAATTGCAAAGTTGCCGCCGAAGCTGCCGGCGCGGATGCGAAAGAATCGGAAGTTACGTACTTCTACGTGTTCAACACCGAAGGCGGCGGCTTTGTGATTGTTGCGGGCGACGATTGTGTCACGCCGATTCTCGGTTATTCGAACGAAGGGACTTTCGATCTCGACAATATTCCGCCAAACGCCCAAGCGTGGATAGACGGTTATAAAGAGCAAATTCAATACGTTATCGACAACAAAGTGTCGGCTACGGCCGAAATTCAAAAAGAGTGGAAGAATTACTCGGACGATACCGCCGGCGATTTTTCGGAAACAGCGGCTATCGATCCGCTGATCAAAACCGAATGGGATCAGGGACAGTATTACAACGCTCAATGTCCGACAAATACGCCGACCGGTTGCGTTGCCACGGCAATGGCGCAGGTGATGAAATATTGGAATCATCCCGCAAAGGGAACGGGTTCTAAATCGTATTCCCACGCAACATACGGCACGCTTTCTGCAAATTTCGCAAACACCACCTATCAATGGAGTTCCATGCCCGACAAACTCACCGGCGCCAGCAGTGCGGTGGCAACGTTGATGTATCACGCGGGCGTGAGCGTGGAAATGAACTACAGCACGAGCACGAGCGGAAGCAGCGCGTCCACGGTTTCTCATTATCCGGGGGAACCTTGCGCCGAAACTGCGCTGATTACGTATTTCGGTTATAAAAACACGATACGTCAAGTTTGGAAGGAAGATTTTACGCAAGCTCAATGGATCGAGTTGTTGAAATACGAAATTGACGTCGAAAGACCGATTCTGTATCGAGGAAGCGGCTCCGCCGGAGGACACTCTTTCGTTTGCGATGCTTACGACAGTCGGAACTATTTCCATTTCAATTGGGGATGGAGCGGAAGTGCGGATGGTTTTTATGCGGTCACGGCGCTCAATCCGAGCGGATATGCCTTTAACACCGGCCAAGCAGCTTTGATCGGGATAGAACCGGCCACAAGCGCGCCGGCGTACGATTTGGTATTGGCCGATAAAATAACCGCTTCGGCGAGCACCATTGAGTATGGTAAGCCGTTCAGCGTAACCGTCAAAATCGGTAATTCCGGAACCGGCGCGTTTACCGGCGATTTATGTGTCGGCGTCCTTGACAGTGAAAACAATTTTGGCGGTTATGTAAAGACAGTTACCGGTAAAAATTTGCAAGCCGGCAGCCAAGAGGAACTTGTTTTTGGCTGCGAGGGTTTGCCGAACATGTTATTCGGCAAGTATCATGCAATGATTTTTTATAGATTGTCGGGAACCGGTTGGCTGCCGATTCCCGACAACGATAATTTTAAAAATTACGTAGAAATTGAAGTGTCGAACCCCGGAAGCATCTTATTGTACGCGCCGATAACCGTATCTTCCGATACCATGATAAAGGGCGCATCGGTATCCGTGAAAGCCAATTTCATAAATTTTAAGCCGACCGCATTTGTCGGAAAATATCGGATAGGCATTCATAACCTCGACAGCACCCTTGTGTGTACGATAAACACGTATAACGAAACCAAAGGACTGGGGGAAAAATATTATTATGTGAATCCTTTGACATTCACAGGTGTGGTGAATGCGGAACCGGGAACGTATTTCTTGGCGGCGACTTACCAACCGGCCGGCAGCGACGATTGGAAGTTTGCGGTACCGGGGGAATACAAAAATCCGATCAAGATTACCGTTAAAGCTATTCCCCCCGACAAATACGAGGAAAATAATACGGAAGCCCAAGCATACGCTTTGCCGGTTGTTTTTTCGAACAATACGGCAAATGTCAACACAGAAGGTTCAGATTTTCATATAAATACCGATGTCGATTATTATAAAATAGCCTTGCCTTCGGGCTATAATTATACGATAGCAGCAAGGTTGCATGATTCGTACAAAAGCGGGAACGGGAAAAAATATACGGTCGATGCTAAATTTGCTTATTTAACGGGCGGAACTTCGTGGTCAAAAGATTACGACGAGTCGAGTGATTTCGTTGTTCGAAACGGCGGTACGGTTTACTTTCGCGTGAATCCCTATACTGCGGGCAAAATGGGTACTTATCTGCTCGACGTGAACATCACAAGAGCTTTACCGAACAGCAATGCCAATCTGAGCGCTTTAACCGTCAGCCCGGGAACGCTTACGCCGACGTTTAACGCCAACACAACCAATTATACGGTGAACGTGGCCAATAAAGCAACAAGCATCAACGTAACGGCGACAAAAGCCGACACTTATGCCGCTGTCGCGGGAACCGGAACGCATACGCTCGCCGTAGGGAACAACACCATCAACGTTGCGGTGACGGCCGAAAACGGGACAACCGTCAAGACATACGTCATCACCGTGATTCGATCGGCAACGCCCAACAATAATGCCGATTTGCAAACTCTGTCGGTAAATACGGGAACGCTTACGCCGGCGTTTAACGCCAATACAATCGATTATACGGTGAACGTGCCCTACAAAACAACAAGCATCATCGTGTCGGCGACAAAATCGGACACTTACGCTGCCGTCACGGGAGTCGGAACGCACGCGCTCAATCCCGGAAACAATATTATCAGGGTTATCGTGACGGCCGAAAACGGGACAACCGTCAAAACATACACCATCACCGCAGTCCGGGCAGCACCCGCCAATAATGCCGATTTAAAGAGCCTTTCGGTAAGTTCGGGAACGCTTGCGCCGACGTTCAATGCCGGTACAACCGATTACACGGCAAGCGTTGCCAACACCGTCACAAGCGTTACCGTGTCGGCATCGGCTGCCGACGCAAATGCCGCCGTTTCCGGACAAGGCTCCAAAGCACTTGCGCTCGGAAAGAATACCGCCACCATTACGGTGACGGCGGAAGACAAGACAACCGCCAAGACCTATACGATCGTCATTACGCGGATGTCGAACGACAAGAGTTTGACCGGCATTACGGTCAACGGAGAACGCGCCGCCCTGAAACCGGGCAGCGCCACCGACTACGAAGTCTTTGTGGATTACACGACCTCGATTGAAATTGTCGCTGCCGCCAACCATGCCGCCGCCGTTGTCGCTGCCGCCGATGTCGGCGCCAAACCGGTAACAACGGGACTGAACGTGTTCACCGTCAAAGTCACCGCCGAAGATAAGAGCGCCGCGAGCTACCGTTTGGAAGTGAACGTAAGAACAGAGATCATCAGCGGCATTGAAGATCAGGAAAGCAACCCGTTGACGGTATATCCGAATCCCGCGCGCGATTATATCACCGTCGGCGGCCTGCAAAGCGCCGGAATTCTGAAAGTGTTCGACGCAGCAGGCAAGCCGGTGCTGCAACATCTCGTAACCTCTCCCGAAGAAAGGCTGTACGTGGGGAATTTCCCGCAAGGGGTATATATCCTCACCGTGGAAAACGACGGGCAAAGAAAGAGGATAAAGTTCGTAAAAGGTTATTGACGATAAGCAGGTTTGATTGATTTGAAGAGCGACGGGGATTTTCCTGCCGCTCTTTTTATACCGTGCGCTGCCAAGTTTTGTGCAAATTGATGTTCGGCTGAGGCTGCGCTTCGGTTGAATTTTATGATGACAGGCTTGCGATCTCACCAAAGGTAAAACTTGCCCGTGTGAAGTATAAACCGGGTTTGCAGCCTGCCGGCAACGCTTCGGGAAACTGAATGGATGTGATACCTGTCAGGTTGGGGGCAAAATATTTTGCAAAATCCTTAACTGAACGACATGCGACGTTCATCATCAAAAAATATTCTTGTTCACGATTTTGCATCGCAAAAAATATTACTTTTGCGGCCTCGTTGTTTGCAATGGAATTCGTCGAACAAGTTGAATAAACAACCGTTATCTTAATTTATTTTATCATTTCATTTTTATTTTAATTTCCACGTCAAAATGAGGACAATCAAACAGATTGCATTTTTGCTATGCGTAGGGCTGGTCATATTCAGCTCGTGTAAGAAGGGTGTTCCCCCGCAATTGAAAGCCATTCCCGGAAACGCGGCTTTTGTGGTAGGGCTCGAAAACAAGAAACTGATGGAGAAAGGCGGACTGAACAATTTGAAGGATTTCAAGCTTTTCCAAAAGGTTCGCGAAGAGTTAAGCACCGAGGACCCCGAAAAGATGAAGATTATTGACAAGTTCATAGAAAATCCCAAATCGTCGGGCTTGGATTTCGATCAATCATACATTTTCGGCATCAAGCAAGCCGAGGGTTTTTGCGTCGGATTTTCTTTCAAGGTGGACAATGCGGCCACGTTGGAAAGTTATTCGAAAGAGCTGCCATTTGTCGGCGAGGGCGATTCAGTCCAAGTCGAAGACAAAGGCGCGTACAAAATCGTGCTGAATGACGAAAGCGCTTTCGCATGGAACAAAGACCTTTTCTTTATTATTGCGGGCGAAGGTTGCCGATCTGTCAATTTCGACGAATTGTTCAATATGCCCGAAGAAAAGAGCATTGTGAGCGTTCCCGACTTCGCCGAGTTCATGAAACGCAGCTACGATGTCGGTTTTTGGATGTCGTACGGAGCGCTGACCGATCTGTATAATGATGCGTTCGGCATATTTGGTATGAAAATGCCCGATATATATAAGGAACTGGCGGATGCATTCATTCACGCTTATCTCAACTTCGAAAAAGGCGAAATGAAGATATCCGGATTGATGTCGCCCAAATCGAAAGTCGATGCATTCATGGAAAAATATCCGGTCATCAAGAAAGACTTCAACACCGCACTGTTGCGCGACTTTCCCGACAAATCGTATTTGGCGATGAAACTTTCGATCAACGTATTGGAATATTTTAAGCTGTTTGCCGAAATGTCCAAACAAATGGGCGCCGGCGCGGATATCGATCAACTGATGTTGACCGATCCCACAGTGAACACCATCGTCAATGCATTGGGCGGCGACATGCTTCTGAGTATTTACGGATTTGCGCAGGGACCGCTGCCGATACCCTTGATGGGACTTTCGTTCACGGTAAAGAGTAAAGAGGACTTCGACAAATTGATGGCGTTGATTCCCGAAGGAGTGGCCACGCAAAACGGCGATCATTATGTGATTTCTACCGGCATGGTGGCATCGGTTTATTTCGCATATAAAGATAACCGGGTATATGTCACCGACGATGCGGATGCAATTGTTTCGGTCATGGGGAAGGGCTTCGACAAGAACCTGACAAGCAACCCCATGAGCAATGCTTTGAAAAACAGCCCGAGTTTGGTGTACATCAATTTGGACATCGACAGCTATCCCGAAAACATCCGCACGATGTTGAAAAGGGAAGGCGGCCCCATGGTCGATACCTATTTGAATTATCTTCGTCCGTACAAAGACATCAGCATCAGTATGGTCGACAGTTACGAAGGCGTTTTTTCGTTGAAGATGAAAGACGCAAGCCAAAATTCGTTGAAGCTGCTTTTGAAAAGCTGGGATGAAATGGCCGCTTCCGCAGATTTTTAAATTTTTCGACACTTCATGGATACCATACGGGTAAATAATGTTTTACCTTACTTTATTTCCGATACGGAGGCTTCCGTATCGGAAATTTGGTGTCATGAGGCGAGCTTCCGCAAAGGCGAAAATCATCTTATATCGGCCGCGTCGGGCGCCGGAAAATCGTCGCTGCTCAGTTACATGTTCGGCGAACGGGCGGATTATCGCGGAGACGTTTTTTACGACGACCGAAAGATCGATTCGTTGACGCCGGGCGAATGGAGCGATGTGCGACAGAACCGCATCGGCTTTGTTTTTCAAGGGTTGCGGCTGTTTTCCGACCTGACCGTTTTCGAAAACATCAACATCAAGAATCGGCTGACGCAACACAAAACCGACGAAGAGATCGTACATCTGCTGGATTGCGCGGGCCTTGCGGGAAAACGCTCCGAACGCGCGGCAAGGCTCTCGTTCGGGCAGCAACAGCGCGTGGCAACCATTCGCGCTCTGTGTCAACCGTTCGACTTTTTGCTGATGGACGAGCCGTTCAGCCATCTGGACGACGCGAACATCGAAGTCATGTCGGGCATCATCGCCCGCGAACTGCAAAGCAAGCAAGCCGGATTGATATTGTGCTCGCTGGGCGCCGAATATCCGTTTGCCTATCATCAAATACATAAGCTGTAATGAAGCGCGCCGGCCTGCAAAAGTTGCTCCGTCAAAACATCAGCATTCCGCAACTGCTGGGATATGCTTTTGCCGCATTGACGGGCATGAGCATCATTTTCGCCGCCTTTCGTTTCTCGATGGATGTGCGGCCGCTGTTTTCGTCGTCCGCGAACCTGTTCAAACCCGAATATATGGTGGTGAACAAGAAAGTCTCCGTTCTGGCGGTTTTCAACAGCAACCAAACGACTTTTACGCAAACGGAAATCGACGAAATCGACCGGCAAAAATTCGTCCGATCGGTATCTTATTTCACGCCTTCGCGCTTCCGCGTGAAAGCATTTACGCAGCCATCGAGCCAAATACCGCCGTTCTCTACCGATCTGTTTTTCGAATCGGTACCCGATCGATTGTTGGACAGCGCCGAGCCGGATTGGTCGTGGGACGAGCATACCGGGATAATACCGATCATCATCCCGCGCGATTACCTGAATCTGTACAATTTCGGTTTCGCCGGAAGTCAGGGATTGCCGCAAATATCGGAAACCATCGTGCAGCAGGTCGTTTTTCGCGTGGTGATCGCGGGCAACGGGCAACGGGAAGTTTTCGACGGGCACATCGTCGGCTTTTCCGATTTCCTGAACACGATATTGGTGCCCGAATCGTTCATGGCTTGGGCCAATAAGCGTTTCGGCGACACCGGCGGCAACGATAAAATATCGCGCCTGATCGTGGAAACGAAAAACCCCGGCGACCCCGCGATTGCGGAATTCTTTGCGTCCAAGCCGAACTACGATGTCAACGACAACAAGGGAGATCAAGGGAAATTGTCGTATTTTCTGACCCTGCTGATCACCGGCGTGCTGATCGTCGGCGGATTGATCATGCTTCCCGCCGTCGGATTGATGCTGCTGAGTATCAATCTGCTTGTTTACAAAAATCAAAAAACGCTGGGTAATCTTATCCTGTTGGGCTTTCGCCGAAGCAAACTGTCGCTACCGTATTGCGTATTGGTGCTGGCGTTGAACGTAACAGTCGGATTGTTAAGTTTTTTTGTCGCCCGATACATACAAAGTTTATATGCTCCGCGACTTGCGACGCTCGGCGTATCCGGTTTGTCCGAAGGCTTTTGGGCGACAACGGGTTTCGCCGCAGCTTTTGTGCTGTTGATAACGTTGCTGGACATGCTTTGGATACGGCGAAAGATCGGCAAGATCGAAATTCCCTCAAGAGGATGATTTTTTGGTTGATACCTCTCGCGGTGTAAACTTATGCTTTGCGTGATTATTCTCTCGCAAAGACGAAAAATACAACCGTGTGAAGTATAATGAGCGGTTTTGCTCCGCTTGTGCAAAAATAAAAAAGGCCCGGCATCATTTTTTTTAACTTTTTTTTGGCAGTTTAAAATCTAATGCATATACTTGCACCAAAATTCTGAAGATAGGGGCCTTTAAACATTCAGACAACTTTACTTTGAATTGTAATCATTTCGGGTTTGAGGCTGCAAATACGTCAACGACATCCACGATTTTAATTTTATACCTTAATTTTTATGTATGATATTCTGGAACTGAATACCAAACTTTTAACCGAATTGCGCGAGATTGCCAAGTCGATGGGAATCAAGCGTGTCGAGATAATGAAGAAGCAAGATTTGATATTCAAGATACTCGACCAACAAGCCATAAAGGCAATTGCTCCGACACCTCCGCCGCTTCCGAAAAAAGCGAAAGAGCCTGTCGTCAGGGCAAAAGAAGAGGTTGCACCGGCGCCCGTCTTTGCAGCCGAGAGTAAGAAAGCGGAGCCGGAAGAGCTTGCGGACGATATGCTTCTCCCCGAAGAATATTCGATGCCCGCAGAGGAAGAATCGGTTTCGCCGCTCTACCAAGAGCCTTTGCAGCCGGCCGAAGACGATCCGGGCCTTGCCGAACGTCGCAAAAATTTCGAACGTAAATATTACGACAAAACATTCGATTTCGACGGTATCGTTACCGGCGAAGGGGTTTTGGAAATCATGCCCGAAGGCTACGGGTTCTTGCGTTCGGCCGATTATAACTACCTCAGTTCGCCCGACGATATTTATGTTTCGCAATCGCAAATCAAGCTGTTCGGCTTGAAAACGGGCGACGTGGTTCGCGGACCGATACGCCCGCCGAAAGAAGGCGAGCGTTATTTCCCGCTGATCAAAGTGGAAGACATCAACGGCCGCAGCCCCGATTATATCCGCGACCGCATTCCGTTCGACTTCCTCACGCCTTTGTTTCCCGACCAAAAGCTCACATTGGCCAGGGCGGGCGAACCGGCGAACCTCTCGTGCCGCATCGTCGACCTGTTTTCGCCCATCGGCAAAGGTCAGCGCGGATTGATCGTATCGCAACCCAAAACGGGTAAGACGGTGTTGTTGAAAGACATCGCCAACGCCATTGCCAAAAATCATCCGGAAGTGTATCTTCTGATCCTGCTCATCGACGAGCGTCCCGAGGAAGTAACCGACATGGCGCGCAGCGTTCGCGGCGAGGTGATCGCGTCCACGTTCGACGAACCGGCCGAACGTCACGTGCGAGTTGCCAACATTGTGCTGGAAAAAGCGAAACGTATGGTCGAATGCGGCCACGACGTGATGATCCTGCTCGACTCCATCACCCGTTTGGCGCGCGCATTCAATACTATCGCGCCCGCATCGGGTAAGGTACTCACGGGAGGTGTCGATTCCAACGCATTGCAAAAACCCAAACGTTTCTTCGGCGCCGCGCGCAACATCGAAAACGGCGGTTCGCTTACCATTCTCGCCACCGCGCTTACCGATACCGGCTCGCGTATGGACGAAGTGATCTTCGAAGAATTCAAGGGAACGGGTAACATGGAATTGCAACTCGAACGCAAATTGTCGAACAAACGTATTTTCCCTGCCGTGGATATTACCGCTTCGAGCACGCGCCGCGAAGATCTGTTGGTGAGCAAAGATCAATTGAGCCGGATATGGGTGCTGCGTAATTACCTGACAGACATGAACCCAGTGGAAGCGATGGATTTCATGCGCGACCGGTTGAGCAAAACCCAATCGAACGAAGAATTTTTGATCTCGATGAACGACGGATAAATATTGACGATTTTTGATTGACATATTTTGATTACGGAAACATAGATAGTCAAGAGTAGTATCAAAAGAGATGTCGTTAATATACTGTGGAGTACTTATCTCCCATCTTTAAAAAAATCCCGCCATATAAGCGGGATTTTTTGTATTTGTTCGGATCGGATCAATATATACTTTGCTCGGGCAAGTCTTGTGCAAAACATCGTTGGGCCGAGGTTGTGCCTCAGTCGAATTTATATTGACAGGCTCAGCCTGTCAGGATATTCGGGACGAGGTTGCATCCTCGTCCCAACATGCACAAAACTTGGCCGTGCGGAGTTTAGAAGTCGGGAGTTTCGAGACAACCGCTGTGTTCGGCGGTCACGAAGTGACGGTATAATAAGGTGTCGCCGCTACGCGGCTCGGTATCGGTCGGCGCATTCGATACCCGGGATGATCATCACGGGCTGCAAAGGTGTCGTCACTACGTGACTTCGCTTTGGCGGTAAATACCGAAATAACATTCAATGTCGTTTAGTTAATGATTTTGTTGCCGCTCCACATATTGCGTCAATTCCACAAATTCCGCGACGCCGAGCTGTTCGGGACGCTTGGTGAGCATCGGATTGTCGCGGTGGTCGGGCGGCAAAAGGCTTTTCAATGAGTTGCCGAGCATTTTGCGCCGTTGGTTGAATGCCGTTTTCACCACGCGCACGAACAGCGCTTCGTTGCAAGGCAATGACTCCGTCGCATTGCGAACGAGGCGGATCACTCCCGACTTGACTTTCGGCGGCGGCGTAAATACATTTTCGTGAACGGTAAACAGATATTCGATATCGTAAAACGCTTGCAACAAAACGCTTGTGATGCCGTAGGTTTTCGATCCCGGTGGTGTGGCAATGCGTTCGGCCACCTCTTTTTGCAACATCCCGACAACTTCTTTCACCATCGAACGGTGATCGAGAATCTTGAAAAATATCTGCGATGAAATATTGTACGGGAAATTGCCGATGACGGCCATCGGTTCTTCGTCGCCGAAATATTCGGTCAGCGGGTGACGCAAAAAATCGGCCGTTACCAACTTGCCTTTTATTTCGGGATATGCAGCTTCCAAATAAGCGGCCGCATCGGAGTCGACCTCCACGAAACGGGTCTCGAACCGTTGTTCGGCTAAAAGGTACGGCGTAAGCGCTCCCTGTCCGGGACCGACCTCCACCACATGCCGAATTCCGTCGGCTCGAAGCGACGACACTATTTTTTGAGCGATATTCTTGTCGTTCAGGAAATGCTGTCCGAGCGCTTTTTTTGGGGTGAGATGCTTCAAAGTTT
>JAVBRP010000078.1:0-7357 GCA_031547815.1 Bacteroidales bacterium
GGAATGATCACATCGTTCAAAACGAACGCAAACCCGGCCAAAATGCAGGCGCCGATAAAATACGGATACAAAAAACGACGGAAACTGATGCCGCTGCTCAGAATGGCGATGATTTCGCTTTGATACGCCATTTTCGAAGTGAAAAAAATCACCGTGACGAACGTAAACAGCGAACTGAACAAGGTAACGAAATACGGGATGAAGTTGACGTAATAATCGAAAATGATCGCTTTCAACGGAGCTTTTTTCTCGATAAAATCGTCGATCTTCTCCGAAATATCGAAAACCACCGTAATTACGATGAGCAGCAACATCGTAAGAAAGAACGTTCCGAGGAACTTCTTGATGATGTACCCGTCGAGTATGCCCAATTTGAATGTTCGCAATCCCTTCATGCTTTAGCGGATAATTTTTCGACCATCTCGCGCTTCCATGCCAAAAACGTGCCTTCCTTAATTTTCGCTTGTGCCTCGCGCGTCAGCCACGTATAAAAAGCGACGTTGTGCAGGCTCGAAATCTGCGCCCCGAGCATTTCTCCGGCAATAACCAAATGGCGCAGATACGCTTTCGAAAACATTTCGTCGACAAACGAAGCCCCGCCCTCTTCAATGGGCGAATAATCGTTCTTCCATTTTTCGTTCTTGATGTTGATGGTGCCGTTGCGCGTGAAAATCGAACCGTTTCGCCCGTTGCGCGTAGGCATCACGCAGTCGAACATATCGACTCCCAGCGCGATCGCTTCCAGAATATTGACGGGCGTACCCACGCCCATCAGATAACGCGGCTTGCCTTTGGGAAGAATGTCGTTCACCAACGCTATCATCTCGTACATTTGCTCCACAGGCTCGCCTACGGCCAATCCGCCGATAGCGTTGCCCGGACAGTCGGCTGCCGCCGTTTCCTCGGCCGATTGCCTCCGCAATTCGGGATACACGCTGCCTTGCACGATCGGAAAAAATGCCTGAGAATAATTGTATGCCGCGTCGGTTTCGTCGAAACGTTTCAACCCGCGTTTCAACCAGCGAAGCGTGCGTTCCATCGACGATTTTGCATATTGAAAATCGGCCGGATAAGGCGTACATTCGTCGAAAGCCATCATGATGTCGGCGCCGATGATCCGTTGCGTATCCACCACATTTTCGGGCGTGAAGAAATGCTTTGCGCCGTCGATATGCGAACGGAACTCCGCACCGTCTTCCTTCAACTTACGGATATCCGACAAGGAAAAAACCTGAAAGCCGCCGCTGTCTGTCAATATGGGCCGTTTCCAACCGATGAACCGATGCAGCCCGCCCGCTCCCTTCAAAATATCCAAACCGGGACGTAAAAACAAATGATAGGTATTTCCGAGAATGATCTGTGCGCGAGCATCATCGGTCAAGTCGCGCTGATGAATGCCCTTCACCGTTCCCTGTGTCCCGACGGGCATAAACACGGGCGTTTCTATCTCGCCGTGGTCGGTCGAAACAACGCCGCAACGCGCCGCACCGGCTTTATCGCAATCGGTTATCCTAAAATTCACTTGTCAAATTTTGCTTGCAAAGATAGACTTTTTATATGAATCCGGTTTCATCCCGCATTTTTCGGCCGCCATGTACAATGTTGAAAGAAAGATTCATATTTATACCATATTTCTCAGGATTTGATTATTTTTGCATGAAATGCAGCCGGCGGTTTGATGTCCCGTTGCACACATTAATCGCCATGATTCACTTGTCACATCGGTAATTATATGAAAATTCTCTTTCCCCGTTTGTCTCGGATTTCTCTTGAGGATTGGTTGAAATATCATCCTTACGACAAAGAAATGTCATCCGATCATTTCTATATCAGTATGAGCAATGACATTCAGCATGAAATACTTCACATCGACATCAACGATAATTTGGTGGGTTCCGATTATAAATATTTGTCGTGCACGCTGGCATGTTATTTCGAGGACATTGTCAGTCAAACCGGTATTTGGACGACTTTCGTCGATACGCATAAAAGTTTGTACAACAAATATTTGCCATTTTACGATACCGAAGATTATGCTTACGGAGAAATCAACTTGGCGGATATTCGATTTTTGATCTGGCACTTTTGTTCGAATCTGTCCGTCATGAATCACCTCATCGATCCGTATTCGCTTGATGGCGAAGAAATGGCGCTGATCGTATACAATATGTTGACTGAAGCGTCGGATCAGGCGCCGAGAAACGAAGATTTAAGAAACGCTTTAATTTTGCCTTCGGATGCAACTGTATATCAAGCAAAAGAGATAGCCGATTATTTATTTTTCGGGTCTTATCTCAATCGATATTACATGATGACCCGGATGGAAGAAGCCGTCATCAATATTAAAAACCAAAAAGGCGTCAACAAAAAGAACTTGGACCCGTTGATATACGACAAACACGCCGAGTTATTGTTCAACACCGTAAGTCCCGTTTTGGCGCAACACTCTTTCGAAATACTTGCTTGCCGTGTAGGCGAATCGCATCCGCAATACCGTAAAATACAAAGCGTTTCGAAAAGAAAAGAAGGCTTGTTCCGTTATAAAGGTTCAACTGTCGCACACGTTCAATTGGAGCATATCGCCACGGGACTGACGATCGAAATCAATACGACGCACGGGCCTGATTGGAAAATCCCCTTGGTTGCCGATCAAACCGTTGTTCGATTGGGCTTTACCGAATGGAACGACGACCGATGGGTTCAGGGAACCGTTTTCCGGATAACCGATCCCGAAAAAATGATCCCCGACGATGTCGAAAAATACCTCTTCGCGCCCGTTGCATCTCAATTGGGTGTCGTGAAAAGGCAGGAAGAATGTTTCTTGGAGGTAAATAACGGGAAGCGCCTTGCTTTTTTCAAAGATAAGAAGGCGGCTTTTTCGTTTGTCGACGATATTTGGGGTTCGTATCACGGAAAGTACGGAGAAAGCATGGACCGGAAATTGTTCGATGTGCACAACCTGACGTTCAATGTGGATGACGATTCGGAAAATATCGTGGTCTTCTTTAACCCGCAGGGCGGAGTCGAATTCTATGCCGATATGGCGCATTTTATTTCCTGCCCGGGCAATCCGTTTTTTGTTTCCGACTCCGAAGCAAACATCGAAACACTGCTTTTCGACGAATGCATCAGTACCGAATTTGTTTCCCTGCTCATCGAGAATCGAATGATCGAAATAGAACCTCTTTTGGGAGAGGGTGGGTATCAATACGTTTGGAACAATTGCGATTTTCTGTTACGCTATTGGAAGAGAGAATACTATAGGACTGAACCTAAACTGTTTGTTGAATAGAAAAAGTAGGAAATAGTTTATTTTTCGCGGATAAGTCGGGGTGATCATAAAAAGAATGAGGTTATTCCTAAAAAGTTCCGTAAAGCGCATATTCTTCCGTATTGCAATACAGGAAAGAATAAATGTGAATGTTCGGGATATTGATGATAAACTTGCGTTCCAGATATAACACGGGGTGCCCTTGCGAAACGCCGAAATACTTGCTTATTTGCACGTCGGCGGGAATGGCTCTGATCAATTGCTCTCCGCCTTTTATTTCCACATGGTACACCTTCCGCAACACTTCGAACAACGATCGGTTTTCCATGTTGCGTTGCGAAAATCGCGGAAAATACGCTGCCGGCAGATAGGTTCTTTCGTAGAAAATCGCTTTGTCGGTAACTCTGCGTAAGCGTTCCATACAAAGACAACCCGCTTTCAATTCGATGTCGGCCAACCGGAAAGGAAACGTCTCGGGCCATTTCATCAAATACGGCTTGACAAGTATCTCGGTTTGCAAATTGTGCTTCCCCACAGCCGATGTAATCCCCGAAAGGGACAAAATGCCCACCACATTGGGATTGCGCCGAACGATGCTTCCTTTGCCTTTGTGTTTCACGATTAATCCGTCGTTCACTAAGGCATCCAACGCATGGCGAATGGTAGGGCGCGTTACCCCGTGCCGGGCGCACAATTCGTTTTCGGAGGGCAACAGATCGCCCTCGGCAAACACTTCGTCGAGAATCTGTTTGCGCAACGATTCGTATACGCGACGATAACGGGGAATGCTCATTTATTTTTGTTTATTTAACCACTAAGACACTGAGTACACAAGTGTTTATCTTCAGAATAGGTACTCATGATCGGATAATTGATTTTTTAAACATTGACACTATGCTGATTTAGTGAGTTTATGCCAATATTCGATTACATAAATCTTCTTCTGTGTGCTCAGTGTCTTAGTGGTTAAAATCTTTACAACTCCAAATCGATATCGAGCTGCTCTTTCCAAGGCAAACCGTGAATATTCAATTGTTCCATAAACGGATCGGGATCAAACTGTTCCACGTTGAACACTCCCGGCTTTTTCCAAAGTCCTTTCATGTACATCATGGCGCCGATCATGGCGGGAACGCCTGTGGTATAGCTCACCGCCTGAGTTCCCGTTTCCTTGTAGGCCGCTTCGTGGCTGCAATTATTGTAGACATAATAAGTGCGTTCCTTTCCGTTTTTCAGACCGCGAATGCGACAACCGATTGAAGTCCAGCCCGTATAATTTTCGCCAAGGTCGCCCGGGTTAGGAAGCACCGCTTTCAGAAATTGAATCGGAACAATCTCCATGCCTTGATACATCACCGGTTTGATGCTTGCCATGCCGATGTTTTGGATCACGCGAAGATGCGTCAAATATTCCTGCCCGAAAGTCATCCAAAAACGAGCGCGTTTCAGGGACGGGAAGTTTTTCACCAACGATTCAAGCTCCTCGTGATAGATCAAATACGATTCTTTGGGGCCTATTTCGGGATATTTCAACGGTTTGTGAATTTCGTGCGGCTCGGTGAACACCCATTTGCCGTTTTCCCAATATTTCCCTTTCTGCGTCACCTCACGGATATTGATTTCCGGGTTGAAATTCGTGGCAAAGGGATGTCCGTGATCGCCCGCATTGCAATCCACAATGTCCAAATATTGTATTTCGTCAAAGTGATGTTTGGCGGCATAAGCGGTATACACGTTCGTAACGCCGGGGTCGAATCCGCACCCGAGAATGGCGGTCAGTCCCGCATTCTTAAACTTTTCTTGATACGCCCATTGCCACTTGTATTCGAACTTGGCCTCGTCTTTAGGCTCGTAGTTGGCCGTGTCCAAATAGCCGACACCCGTTTCGAGACAAGCGTCCATGATGGTAAGATCCTGATAGGGCAATGCCACGTTGACCACCAAGTCGGGCTTGAAACTGCGGATAAGCGCCACCAACTCCGACACGTTGTCGGCATCCACTTGCGCAGTTTTTACGCGGTTACCGCCGATTGCCGCCGCAACTGCGTCGCACTTCGATTTGGTGCGGCTGGCCAACATGATTTCGCCGAACACTTCGGGAACCGAAACTATTTTGTGAGCCACCACGGTACCCACCCCGCCGGCTCCGATGATCAAAACTCTGCTCATTTCGTTTATTTTATGGTTAAAAGAAGAAGTGCAAACCTACAAGTTTTTTATAAATTTTACAATACGTCTCCCTTGGCGGCGGAAACGATCCGGTAAATTTTTGATCGATCGCAAAATTTAGGAATAGATCGTATTGTATTTTATATAATACATTTATATGTTTCAATAGAGTTTTATAAAATACCAAAATGCGTCAATTATAAAAATATTAACCAATTTGCCATTTGTTTATATCATATAAAATCCAATAAATGTTATATTTTGAATTATATAAAATACAGTCATATTCAATATCGATTGTTCTTTGCGCGGGCAAGTGATGAATCTTTCGGAATATATCAGGAGCATTTTGTGGTCGACAGGCCCTGCCGGCGGCGAATCATGATTTGTAATACGACCATCCCAATATTTACCCAATGATTTGTGATATCCGCAAAAACCCGAAAGCCATGTTCCCGGCAAAAATCGTTATTTTCAATAAGGTGGCGCCGCTATGCGGCTTAAACCCGATCGGTATATTCTAATTCCGGGGGTTATCACCCCCGTGAATGCGCCAACTGATTCCGAGCCGCGTAGCGGCGACATCTTGAAGGTAATACCGTCGCGATAATAGTCCTTTCGGAACAAATAGGTATATAGCGAGATATGAATAATTTTTAGTACCCAATTTAATTTGTATTCAATACAATATATTCAAAATTTTAAATTTTTAAAAATACATAATAATAACAATTGCACTGTATTAGATCGTAAAATGATATTTTGTACTTTATAAAATACAAAATAAAATATTTTTGTATTTTATATAATTCAATTTGTATCTTTGCAGGAAATATAATCGATAAAATATCAGATCATGAAGCGTTTATTTCCCGTTTTCTATCAACATTTGGACAGAACGTCGACGGACATCGTACGGTATTTGTATCCCCGCGTCAATTGGAATCAACGGCTTATCGCGATCACGGGGCCGAGAGGCTGCGGCAAAACGACGTTCATTCTGCAACATGTTAAAAAGAATTTTGCGCAATACCCGACGGATGTTCTTTATGCCTCGTGCGACAATATGTGGTTTGCTTCGAACAACATTTACGAATTGGCCGACGATTTTCGAAAAAACGGCGGCAAGGTGTTGATGTTGGATGAGATACACAAATATCGGAATTGGTCGCGCGAAATAAAGAACATCTACGACGATTTCCCGGATTTGAAAGTGGTGTTCACCGGATCGTCAATGTTGGAAATATACAAAGCCGAAGCCGACTTGAGTCGTCGGGCTTCGGTGTATTACATGCACGGACTGTCGTTTCGCGAATTTATCCGGCTCGAATACGGTATCGACATTGCGCCGGTGCGGTTGGACGATATTCTCAAAAATCATGTGGGCATCGCTATGCAGTTTTGTAAACTGCTGCAACCCATTCCCGCGTTTGCCGAATATCTGAGAATAGGATATTATCCGTTCTACAAAGAAGATAAATCGATGTATCACGAAAAGTTGCTTAATACACTGAACGTTATATTGGAAACGGACTTGCCCGCGGTGGAAAGCATCGATTATTATTCGGTGAATAAAATCCGGAAGCTGTTTGCGGTTTTATCATCGCTGGTGCCTTTCACGCCGAATATTTCGCAACTGAGCACCGATCTCGGCATCACGCGAAAGAGCTTGATGAATTACCTGTATTATTTGAAGAAAGCGCAGGCGGTGCTGTTGCTCGATAAGGATGCGTCGGGAATAAGCCGGTTGGTGAAACCCGAAAAAATCTATTTGAACAACACCAATTACATTTTTGCGTTGGGCGGCGAACAAGCCAATACGGGAAATATCCGCGAAACGTTCTTTTTCAATCAGATGAAGGTGATGCACCCCGTTTCTTGGTCGGATAAAACCGATTTTGTGGTCGATAACAAGTA
>JAVBRP010000224.1:0-2999 GCA_031547815.1 Bacteroidales bacterium
TTGTCGAGATCGTATTCGGCTTCGAATCCGAGGTCGCGTTGCAGCGGTTCCGATTCGCATTTCCAATTGGTCGCCCGCATGATCTTGTACTTGTCTTTGTTGAGCGTAGGCGACACGCCGAACCATCCGCAAACGGTATCCGACGTATACGCGATTGCTTTGACCAGGAATAGCGGAACGGGCAGATACAGCGCTTTTCGGCGCAGATGTTTTTTTACGATGGCGGCATATTCCCGATTGTCGTACACCTTGCCGTCGGAAACGAACCATGCTTTTTGCAGGTGCTCCGATTCGAGCGCCAAAAACACCGCATTCACCAAGTCGGTCACATAAATAAACGTCAGATATTGCTTTCGGGTGCCCATTGCCGGCTCGAGCCGATTGTTGACGGTTTTCAGGAACACGAAATAGTCTTTTTCGCGCGGGCCGTACACTCCGGTCGGACGTACGATCAAGTACGGAAATCCCGGTTGCGCCATGATGAATTCTTCGGCCTTGAGTTTGCTGATTCCGTAAAGCGTATCGGGCTTCGGTGTATCCGAGAGGCGGACAGGTTCCAATGTTTTCGGATCGCCGGGACCGAAAGCCGCCATGCTGCTTACGAATAAAAACTTTTCGGGAACGGTGCCGCTTTCGATCAATGCCTCGACAAAATTTCGGGTATAGCCGTAATTCACCTTGTCGAAATCCGCTTTATTGTTGCATTTGGTCACTCCTGCGTTGTGGATGATATAATCGAAACGCCCGAGCGCCGCCAATTCGGTCCTCAGCAATGCTTTATCGCCAAGCGTCAATTTAAGGGTTTGAACGCCCGCGGGCAAGTATTTTCGACTGCTTGTGGCGCGAATTCCCGCATAAACATCATATCTTCGGCTAATTGCTTCGGCAACGATAAAACTGCCGATGAATCCGGAGGCTCCCGTAACAAGAATTTTCATACTTACTGTTTGATTATTAATGCCGACAAATGTACTCAAAAAATGAAACCCGAAAAATACCGATTCCGTTCATCAAAGAAAATGCACCGTTTATAAAAAAAATAAAACCTTTTGAGGCGTCTTGCGTATATAAAAGACACAAGGCAATAAATTTGTTTTGTGATGTGCGATTCTTAATGTAAGAATATTTCTCGGTATGGCCAAAAAGAAAATTTTAGTTATCGATGACGAAAAAAGTATTCGATTTATTATCGAAAATACTCTGAGGCAGGAGTTCGACGTCATTTCGATGTCTAACGGTCAAGAAGGGCTTGATTATTTGGAAGCGGGTAATTTCCCCGATTTGATTATTTGCGATTTGGTAATGCCCGAATTAAACGGTTTCGAATTTTTGGAAAAGATAAAAAGCAGCGGTTTTTTCGACGATATTCCCATCATGATCCTTTCGGGAAGGGAATGGAGTAAGGATAAAATCAGATGTTTCGAACTCGGAGCCGAAGATTACGTAGTTAAACCATTCAATCCCAGCGAAATTATTGCGCGCATCAAACGCCGTTTGGATGTAAGAGAGCGCTTTTTGAGCAGAATAGGTATCTGAAAATGGAACAAAAGCCGATTAAAATATTGTATATCGGAAGCGATCCGATGGTAATTTACCGACTTGAGAGCAACAGTTTGTTCGAAGTTCACAATGAACCCAACGGATTGATGGCTTTCAAATGGATGACCGACGGAACGTTTAATGCATTTGATAGAAAGGACGGGTTGAAATGCGGACCGAATATTGAAGCTATCGTGTGCGAGACCAACTTGCCGGGATTGAACGGGCTTGCTTTGTATCAGGAAATGCAAAAAACGGGAATCAATGCAAAACTTCTCTTTATTTTGGTTGCCGTTCAGCCCTCGAATCAACTGAAACAAAAGTCGTTGTCGGTAGGCATCAACGGGTGTCTGCAAAAGCCGATCAACGACAAGCAAATACACGATCGTATACTGTACTTGCAAGAAAATCGCCACATCCAATCGTACCGCGAAAAAGATCCTCTGGAAGACGAGTTTGTGTTGCCCTACAGAACGCCGTTCATCAAACGAACGTTCGACATTTTGGTCTCATCCTTTGCCCTGTTGCTTTTATCGCCGATTTTGATCCTGACGGCAATTTCCATCCGGCTTGAATCCAAAGGGCAAGTGATCTATAAATCGAAAAGAGTCGGGGCGAACTTTAAAACGTTCGACTTTTATAAATTCAGATCGATGTATCCGGATGCCGACAGACGGTTGAAAGAAGTTGCCCATCTCAATCAGTACGCCGCACAGGACGAAGAGTCGGAATTGGTTACTTGTTCAACCTGCGCCAAACTTCCCGAAGGCGAGCTGTGTTCCCCCGCATATTATTATGACGGAGAGCGTATTTGCGAACGATTGGCGCTGAAACGCCAAAATGCAAAAAAAGCATTCTTGAAAATACAGAACGATCCGCGCATCACCAAAGTCGGAAAATTTATCCGCAACACCAGCATCGACGAATTGCCGCAATTATTTAATGTTTTGAAAGGCGACATGTCCGTTGTCGGTAATCGTCCGTTACCCGTATACGAAGCGCACGCCATCACCAAATCGCGTTGGTCGCGAAGGTTTCGCGCATCGGCAGGGCTTACCGGGCTTTGGCAAGTGGAACTTCGCGGCCGCGGAGGCTTTATGTCGGAAGAAGAACGGTTCATCCTGGACAACATGTACGCGCACAAAAATTCGTTTTGGAGCGACATGGTGTTGTTGATGAGAACAGTTCCGGCCATGCTTCAAAAAACGGATGTATAATATACCATTAAACCGCATAACAAATTAAAATACATGATGATAAGAGTAGTTTTTTTTATATTTCTCGTGCAATTGTTGCTTCCGAAGTTCGGGTATGCACAAATTGCAGCAGAACCTCAAGCCGCAACCGGAGACAATTCCGGATGGAAATTACCTCCGCTGCAAATGCTGATCGATTCGGCATTAATACATTCGCCGTTGGTAAAATTAGCGGAAACAAATGTTCAAATGAGCCGGTATGAG
>JAVBRP010000189.1:0-4462 GCA_031547815.1 Bacteroidales bacterium
CGGGTATGGTCAGGCTGAATACAAAGGCATTCCAATCGGCGGCGTATGCCTTGGCGGGAAGCGCCAGAAAGCTGATGCTGCTCACGAAGGTCGCAAAGATGGACATGGCGATCACCCACGACGGGATATTTCGATTGCCCAAAGTAAAAGCCTCTTTGGTTTTGTTTTTTTTGTAAAAAGAAGCTCCGAACAGGACTATTCCTGTCATGTAGATGAAAAAGACACTTAAATCGATCCAATTCATTTTCGTTTTTTTATCATTGACGAATATCCGCGGTCAGAACCGGATTTCTTCCAAAAACTTCTTCACCTTATCGCGTTCCGGCTGCTTGAATCGTCGGAACGGCTCTGCCATGAAATCGTTGCAGATTCCCATCAGCGAAAGGGCGCATTTCAAGCCTTTCAGGTAACTCGACCCGTAACTTCCCACGCGGTAGATGGTGGAACTGATCTGCATCACCTTGTCCTGCAACGGCAAAATCTTGTCGAAATCGCGCTCGACGGATGCGTGGTACAGGTCGACATACAATTTCGGGAACAGATTGGCGCCGCCGTTGACTCCGCCATGTCCGCCCATCAACACAAACTCGGATGTAAATTCTTCGGGCCCGACCAACAGCGAGAAATCCGGACGATGCTTCAATGCATATTTTATCCGCTTGAAATATGCCAGATCGGACGAACTGTCTTTCATCCCGATCACTCCGGGTATTTCGGCCGCCGCAACGGCTGTCGGCGGTTCTATCGTCACTTTGGTGTGCACCGGCATGTTGTAGAGAAACACCGGCAGCGCCAACCGAGGCGCCACGCGATGCAAATACTCCAACAATTCGGCCTGTCCCTGCGAAAAATAGAACGGAGGCGTGATCACCACCGCATCGGCATTTTCTTTCGCCGCTTTTTCGGACAGGTTGACGCTTTCGGCAAACGACGAATCGGCAACGCCTACCAGCACGGGAATGCGACGATTCACGATGCGGCAGGTGTGTTCGATCAATTCGTTTTTGAGGCGATAGCTCAGGCCGGCAAATTCGCCGGTGGTGCCCAAAATAAACAATCCGTGCACACCGCCCGCAACGGTATGTTCGATCAATCGCTCCAACCCCTCGACATCCAACTCGTCGGGACCGAGAAGCGGCGTCACCAAAGGCGGGATAATTCCTCGTAATGTTGTCTTTAACATCGGTTATGAAGTATGATGAATGAAATTGTCAAGAAACGGATTTTGGAACGTGAATCATTTGTCAATCAATCTTTCCGATTCGAATTTTTCGAACGCGATTCGTCGCCGAAACCGAAATCGCGGGTTACCGGCGTATCGGGCTTGCAGTTCGTCGTGTTTTTGAGAAGGTAGAAATGCCCGTCTTCCGCGCCGACCAACAAATCGCAAATTCCGTCGTTGTCCCAATCAACGGGCGTCGGCGATGTTGTGTGTCCGGCCAATTTATACGGCGCTATCGGGCCGCGATTGCGGAACCAAACCGTATCGCCCGACCGGCGGACGTTCTCGAACCAACTTACGTTTTCCGAATTGGCCATCAAATCCAAGTCGCCGTCCTTATCCCAATCGACAAAACAGATTTTACGCCGTCCGGAAGCTCCCGCAGCGCCGACATTCAGGCGCAACGGCCCGGGAACGGTGTCTTTCACTTCATTTTTTTGCGCATATCCCGATGCATCCTCGCCGTAAAAAATACGTTTACCCGGTTTCAAATACAATTCGCCGGTTTCGTCCTTGGCGCGTTCGAACAACGCCAAATAGCCTTCGTGATCCAATACGACGAGATCCGTCAACCCGTCGTTATTCCAATCGACGGCTGCGGGCGTGGTGCGCCATTGCGTCACCAAAGCGTCGGGAGCGGGATTGCGCCAATTCCATTCCGGTTTTGGCGGAGCGCCGTCCCGGCGCACGTTCATTGCAAACGGACCGTTCAACTGCATGGGTTTTCCCGTGTTTTTATACCAAACCACCTCACCCCAAATGGAATTGACGATGATGTCCGGCCGCCCGTCGCCGTCCCAATCGGCCGTAGATAAACACGTATAGCCCCATTTCGCTTCGCAAGGGCCTTGTATCGAACCGTTCGGCCCGGCCATGATGCGCATATCTTTCCCGCCGACTTGAAACATACGAGGCTCGGCCCATGTCGGCGATGTGCCGCCGCCGAGGTTTTCGATCAGGCAAATATTGCCCGCCGAGTTACCCGATACGATATCTTCATCGCCGTCGCCGTCCCAATCGACACTCGCCGGCGTCGACAAAGCGCCGAATTTCAAGTTATCGGCCCGCTGTTTCAAATACACGGGCGTTTTGAATACCGGCATCCGCAGTTTTTGTTTCCCGACCGCTGTTTCCTTCACCTTGCCCGTGTTTTCGATGAATGCCACGCGCCCGTCCTCGTCGCCGACAATCAGATCGACATGCCCGTCGCCGTTGAAATCGAAACCGACCGGCGTGATCATTTCGAGAAAAAGCCGAACGGTATCGCCGTTTTCGTCCTGCAAGAATCGTCCGGGTGCAAATTCGGGCTTTTTGCGCGAACCGATATTTTCGAACCACGTCAATTTATCGACAAATTCGCCGCAAACAATATCCATATCGCCGTCGCCGTCGAAATCGTACATATTCGGAAACGGCGCGCCGTAAGTGTCGATCGGTTTTCCGCCTGCCGAAATCCGGCCTTTGTTGATGTATTTCCCTTTTTGGTTCTCCAGCAAATAAACATATCCGTGCAACGGGCCGTTTTTCCAATTCCCGGCGGCATCCCAAGCATTGTCCCAACCGTAATCCTCCCACGAATCGATGCCGATCAGTATATCCTCGTCGCCGTCGCCGTCATAATCCGCATAATTCCAAATATTGGTTCGCACGCGCTTCAATTCGTCGTTCGGGTCGGCATCCGTTTGAATCTTCTTCGGTTTTGAAAGCAAATTGTCCGGGAAATCTTCGAATTCCGTTCCGCGCTGAACGACACGTATTTTCTCGTTGACATACGATGCCCGCAAATCTCTCAACCCGTCGCCGATCCGCACGGGCTTGTCGAACAAGATTTGATTGCCTTGCGAAATGTTCTTGAAAAAATACAATCCCTTAAACGGCGTATCGTAGCACGAAACCAGCAAGTCGGGCTTTCCGTCCCTGTCATAATCCGACGGAATGGGGGTGCCCCACAGCCCGGCGCCCAAATCGACCGTCAAATCGGGATTGTTGTACTTAATTCGCACTTCGTCATTCGATTGCGCCCAACCGGCACATTGATTGATCAAAAGAAAGATCGGAAGTAACGCTTTTTTCATTTTGTGTTCTTTAATGATGATCGTATTTGCGTGTGTTTTAACATTTAACCCAAGAATATTCTCGAACGGGGATTCATATTTTATGGTATTCTTTTTCTTGAAGCAACAAAAACTTTTCCCAATCCGCCGAAAGAGTAATCAACTCCGGAACCTGTTTTTTTACCCCTTTTATCTGCTCGAACAACAGCTCCAAAGCCTTTTCGCCCATTTCCTCGATCGGCTGCTCGACGTAATACACGGGCATATCCGACATCCGAAATTCCGGATGATCCACGCCGGTCAACAATAAGTTTTTCGGCAATCCTTCTATTTTCGGCAGAACCGATAATGATTGTGCGGCGATGCGATTGGTGGCAAAAACAATGGCGTCGGCTTCACGAACCGATATTTCTTTTAATGCCGCCGTCACGCCTTTTTCGAAATTCTCGAACTCGACCGACTGTAGTATTTCGTCCGAAGCCGACATTCCGGCATCGCACAACGCCTTGCGGTAACCTTCGTAACGCCCTCTGATGTTTGAAAGTTTCATGTTATAAGCCAAAAACGCTATTCGCTTCCGTCCTTTCCGCAACAGATACGCCGTCAACGCATATCCGGCAGCGACATTATCCGCTTGAACGGAACTCACGGGGATTCCGTCGATATGCCTGTCGAGCATCACGATCGGGATGTTCCGATGCACAAACTGCATGACGGCATCACCGCAATCGGCCGCCGGAGTGACGATCATCCCGTCGACCTGCTTTTCGATGAAGACAGAGGTCAGTTTCTCGAATTTATCTTTCGACTCGTCCGAACTGCCGAAAATGACCTGATAATCTTTTTCCCACGCTATATTCTCGATTCGGCGGGCCAACTTGGCAAAGAACGGATTGGAAATATCGGCCACAACCAGCCCCAAGGTCTTGGTCTTGCCCGTACGCAAGCTGCGGGCGGCCATGTTGGGCCGGTAATGAAGCTCTTGGGCCGCCTGAAGCACCTTTTCGACCATCTCGTCGCTGACTCGATGCTCTTTGCCCTTCCCGTTCAGCACATAAGAGACTAAGGATACCGATACGCCGACCTTTTCGGCAATATCTTTGATGGATGTTCGTTTTTTTTGCGTTTTCAAGTTATCACCATGAATTTGAAAGAGTAACGTTTTCTTTTGCAAAGATACGATTTC
>JAVBRP010000015.1:0-5781 GCA_031547815.1 Bacteroidales bacterium
AAAAAAACAATGTTCGAATGACCCGAAAACAACTTTTCCGAAATGTCCTTTCCCGATTCGAGGAAACCATGCCGGTTGCGGAAACCGAATTGCGATACCGCACTCCCTACGAGCTTTTGGTGGCGGTGATCCTGTCGGCCCAATGCACCGACAAGCGTGTGAACATCATCACCCCGCCGTTTTTCAAGCGATACCCTTCGGCAGAATTGCTTGCCGTGGCCGATCGGGATGATGTTTTCGAGCTGATCCGCAGTTGTTCCTATCCCAACAACAAGACAAAGCATTTGATCGGGATGGCGCAAATGTTGATCGAAAAGTATGGAGGAGAGGTACCGGGAACGGTTGAAGAGTTGATGCAACTGCCGGGTGTGGGACGCAAAACGGCAAACGTGATTGCTTCCGTGGTGTTCAACAAGCCGGCTTTGGCAGTCGACACGCATGTGTTTAGGGTTTCGGAACGTATCGGGCTTACTCAAAACGCCAAAAACCCGTTGGAGGCCGAAAAACAGTTAGTTAAATATATTCCCGAAGATTTACGAGCCATAGCGCATCATTGGCTTATTTTGCACGGACGTTATGTTTGTACGGCGCGCACTCCGAAATGTTCCGAATGCAAATTTACCGATTGGTGTAATTATTATAAAACACATATTCTACAAGGTTAGGATGTGATAATCGAAATTCAAAGAATTGGAAAGTTTTCCTTTTTTTTGATTTCACAAAAAAAATCGCCTACTTTGCACTGTTTTTTACATAGGTTACGTGGAAATTTTAAGCCGATCAGATTATTTTTCTTGCGCTGTTATTGTAGTCTTTCTCTTGTCAGTCATTATACAACTTTTGTATTATTTGATTGTATACATGAGGGTTGCATATCACAAAGAAAAACAAAATGCGGATCGAATGAACGAAACGCCCCCCGTTTCTGTTATTATATGCGCACGAAATGAAGAAGATAATCTGGCGGTAAATTTGCCGGCAATTTTGGAACAGAATTATCCTTCATTTGAGGTAATTGTCGTAAACGATTGCTCGGAAGATGATACAGAGCAGGTATTGGCAAATTTCAAAAGCCGGTATCCGCATTTACGCAGCACCATCATCAAGATGACCGGCTCGTTCCGCAACGGTAAAAAGTTTGCGACAACGGTGGGCATCAAAGCGGCACAACACGACCGGTTGCTGTTTACCGATGCCGATTGTACACCTGCCGGGCCTTTGTGGATCGCATCCATGAGTAAACATTTTGTCGGCAAAAAGGATATCGTGTTGGGGTATGGCGGCTATATGCCTCAAAAAAGTTATTTGAACAAATGGATCCGTTACGACACCTGCTTTATCGCCATGCAATATTTCGGTTTTGCCGGAGCGGGAATGCCGTATATGGGCGTCGGGCGGAATTTGGCATACCGCAAGTCGCTGTTTTATGCGCACAACGGTTTTGCCGCTCATGCGCACATCGCATCGGGCGACGACGACCTGTTTGTCAATCAGGCGGCAACCCGGAAAAATGTTGCCGTGGCGTACGCTAAAGATGCACACACCCGATCGGTTCCGAAAAAGACCTTCAAAGAATGGATATGGCAAAAGCGTCGGCACGTCACCACAAGCAAATATTACAAAAAAGGTCATTCTTTCCTGCTGGGGCTTGAACCTCTTTCCCGTGTGCTGCTGTGGGCGTCGTTTTGCATATTGATGGCGCAATGCATCTTTTGGGAATATGTATTGGCCGCATTCATGGTGCGCATGATCATTTTTTTGACCGGTATTGGTATAGCGTCCAAGAAATTCAACGAACCGGGCATTTTACCTCATGCCGTTTTTTTCGACTTGGCGATGCCGTTCATTTATTCTTATGTGTTCCTGTTAAATCGAATTTCTTCAAAGCATAACAAATGGAAGTAAAACAAGATACCCTGTCTTCTAAGGCTCAATTGGACGTCGAATTGGTTCAGCAAGCCGTCGACGGCGACCAAAAGGCATACGCCGAATTAATGGAACGCTACCGCGACGCCATTTATTACATGTTGTTGAAAATGGTCAACAATGCCGCCGATGCGGAAGACCTGACCATCGAAGCCTTTGGCAAGGCGTTTAAAAACATCAAACAATATACGGCCAATTTCGCGTTCAGCACTTGGCTGTTCAAGATCGCGTCCAACAATGCGATCGACTTCATGCGCAAGAAAAAACTCAACAATGTGTCCATCGACGAGACTTTGCGCGACACCGACGCCGTTCCGCTCAATATTCGCTCGGAACAGCCGACGCCCGAAGAAAGCCTGATTTCCGAGCAAAAAATCATGTTGCTGCGTTCGGTGGTTTCCAAACTCAAACCGCGTTATCGCAAGTTGGTAGAACTTCGCTATTTTTATGAATATTCGTACGAAGAAATCAGCGAAGAAATGAGTTTACCCATCGGAACCGTGAAAGCGCAATTGTTCCGCGCTCGTGAATTATTGCAGAATGTATTGAAAGAAAATCAATTGCAACCGTAAAAAATGAAGAGTGAGGAACGAAGAATGAAAAATTACGTATCATTCTTCGTTCCTCATTTTTCGTTCCTCAATCTTCACTTTCATCATAACCATCGTCGATAAATATTTCCCGCAACTTCAGGCACGGCAAGCGGAGCAATTTGCCGAGCTGGGGAAATTGTATGCCGAATGGAACAACCGCATCAACGTTATTTCTCGAAAAGATATTGACGCGCTTTACGAGCATCATGTACTGCATTCGTTGGCCATAGCCAAAGTCGTCGAATTCGCTCCCGGCGCCGAAGTGCTCGATGTGGGCACGGGCGGCGGCTTTCCGGGAATACCGCTGGCGATTCTTTTTCCCGAAACCCGTTTCAGACTTATCGACTCCATCGGAAAAAAACTCAAAGTGGTGGATGCCGTGGCGGAAGCGCTGCAATTGAAAAACGTTGCCACGCAACATATTCGCGCCGAACAAACGGACGGTAAATTCGATTTTGTGGTCAGCCGCGCAGTTACTTCTCTTCCGGCTTTTCTCCCGTGGATACGCGGCAAGTTCCTGAAACGGCGGTTGCACGAAATTGCCAACGGGGCGCTTTTTCTCAAAGGCGGCGATCTTGTCGATGAACTTCGTCCGTACAAAAGCCGGATCACCGTAACGCCTGTCGGCGATTTTTTTTCCGAACCGTTCTTCGAGGAAAAAAAGGTGATTTATTTGAGCGCCGAATATATCGGATGACGGCAGTTTAAACTTCACGCCGTCAAATTTTGTGCAAAGCATTTATTTCGTTTTCACCCCTAAATCCCCTAAAGGGGACTTCCGCAAAGCGCGGTATACCGAGACTCCCCTTTAGGGGTCGGGGATAAAATAAAAAAGACACATGCACAAAATTTGGCGGTGAGAGGTATAAACACTTGCGTTCGTTCCGACACAACCGCAGACACTGCACGCTCAACCTTTCCTGCATTTCTCCAAAAACGCCGAAAGATATTCCGTCGATTTTTCGGGTTCTTCGAAATAGCCGGAATGCCCCGAATGTTCCAGCACATGGATGATCGTGTTCGGAAACGATTGAATTGCGCGATATAATTCGTCGAACGAAACGTAATTGTCCTGTTTTCCGAGGATAAACAGCAACGGTAATTGATTCTTTGTCAGTAATTCCGTACGATCGGGGCGGTTGCGCATTCCTTCCAATATGGCCGCGGCGCCTTCGGGCGATGTTCGGCGGGCGATTTCCTTGGCAAACTCTATCTTATCGGCCATCGATTGCAAATTTTCGTCGGCAAAACCGTTGGGAATGCTTGTGTTGCAGATCAGCATGAGTTTTCCGGCTTGCACCAATCGGATTTCTTTGGCACGCGAGGCTTTTTTGGCATCGCTGTCGGCAAAAGGCGACGAATGAAAGAGACAAACTCCCGCCAACCGATCGGGATATTCGGCCATGCAAGCCAACGAAACATATCCGCCCATCGAATGCCCGACCAACACGCAGCGCGATATATTCAAATTTTGCCATACGGTTTCGACTGCTTCGGCCATCAGCGACATGGTGTGAACCTCGGCAACGGCATCCGATTGCCCGTGCCCCGGAATATCGATGCGGACGACACGGTGATTATGCGCCAAGCGGTCGGCAAAACCGTCCCAAATATCCAAACTTTCGAGATAACCGTGCAACAGCATCACCTCAGGGCCGCGACCTTCGTCTTTCACCCTGATTTTACCTCCCTTGAACGGAACAAATGTGATCATATCCAAATGATTGTTTCGAACAAAAATAATCCGTCCGGCCGGATTTCGCAAAAAAACCGCATCAAAATTTTATCCGCAAATTTACTATCTCGCGATAGAAATTTGAGATTACTCTTTGCGTCTTTGCGCCTTTGCGAGAGAATAATCACGCAATGGCGCCAAGACGCAAAGCTGCATCAAACGTGGCCGTGCGAGGTGCAACGGCGAACTTGTAAATGCGGTTAATCGACGAAGCGGAACAAAGAAATCGAAGTTTTTGGAGGCGCTCATTTGCAAAAACGATAAATATCCGGTAATATCGCACAATAAAATCATCCGTACATGACACATCATTCCGGTTTCGTAAATATTGTCGGGAATCCCAACGTGGGGAAATCGACTTTGATGAATGCGCTCACGGGCGAGCATTTATCGGTGGTAACGGCCAAAGCGCAAACGACGCGCCACCGCATCATGGGCATCGTCAGCGGCGACGATTACCAAATCGTTTTTTCGGACACGCCGGGGATCATCCGTCCACAATATAAGATGCAGGAAGGCATGATGGGTTTTGTGAACACGGCTTTCACGGACGCCGACTTGATTGTGTATGTGACCGATGTGGTGGAAACTCCCGATAAACACACGGCATATATCGAAAAAGTGTCGGGCTTGGACATTCCCGTATTGCTGATCATCAACAAAATAGACCTTACCACGCAAGCCAAATTGGAAACGCTGAGCGATATGTGGAAAGGGCTGCTCCCGCGCGCCGTCGTTATTCCGGCTTCGGCCAAGGAGAAGTTCAACGTCGACGTGATCACGCGCGCCATCAAGGAGGCTTTGCCCGAAGGTCCTGCTTATTTCCCGAAGGACGAGATGACGGATAAACCCGAACGTTTTTTCGTTTCGGAGATTTTGCGCGGAAAAATTTTCGAGAACTACGACCGCGAGGTTCCATATTGCACCGAGGTGGTGGTGGAAGCGTTCAAGGAAGAGGAAAGCATCATCCGCATCCAAACGGTGATCTTCGTTGAGCGGGAAACACAGAAAGCGATATTGATCGGGAAAAAAGGCGCCGCTCTGAAAAGAACGGCGACCGAAGCGCGTAAAGAGATGGAGCGATTTTTCGGGAAGAAAATATTTTTGGAGACTTTTATTAAAGTGCGCAAGGATTGGCGCAACGATGAGAATTATCTGAAAAATTTGGGGTATCTTTAAATCCTAATACCCGATTTGGATCCCGTTTATTTTGCGGTACAGTTCCAAAGCGTAGAGATCGGTCATTCCCGACACGAAGTCGAGGATCGATTGTATTTTACCGTAGTCCGATGCGTCGGAACGGACGGCGAATTGATCGGGCAGCAAGGCCAACAGTTTTTTTGCATAATGCGATTGCGGATGCAGCACGGCATCGATAAATTCGTTCAACAGCGCGCCCAGAATACGATAACCGGCCAGTTCCACTTCGATCACCGTCGGATGGTTGTATATCCGGCGCACGGACAAAGCGCTGCATCGTTTCCCGGCTTCGGCCGAGGCGCCGACAAGCGAATCGAAGAGCGGCAA
>JAVBRP010000057.1:0-3295 GCA_031547815.1 Bacteroidales bacterium
AATGGTTCGACGCATTCAGTTGCCGATTGATCGAAGATTTATTGTCGGGAAGCTCGATATCGGTTTAGATTTTTACGGAATACAACTTGTCATGCACCCTACTGTCGTGTCAAACTTATTTTGGCGCGTCATTGGTAGGAGGAACGACGAAACAATCTTATCGGTGAGCACGGGATTGACTTCGTCGAGCTCCGCTTCGCTACGGTTGCTTCGCTACCGCTCGCCATGACGTTACGACATTATTTCATTGACACGACCCTGCCGTGAGAAGCATTACATTTGTTTGATAAATTATCGATAACTTTGTGTCGTTATTCTCATCGATACAATCCAACTTTTATCTTTGAGTAATAGACAAATAAACCGCGAGATAAGTGTTATTGAACTTTCGTTGACAAATTTTGTTACCGAACATTATTCAAATTAATGTCCGAAATGAACAACATGAATGTCGTTCACGGATAGGTATAATTATCATTTTAGCATGAAAAAACCGATTAAAATAAGTCTGATCGTTATCGGGATACTTTTCCTGATTGTTGTCGTCATTGCGTTGATCATTTCTCCCGTTTCCAAACGGTATGTCGAGAAAAACGGCAAAGAGTTGATCGGGCGTACGGTAACCATGGAAAAGTTACGTTTTAATTTGTTTACCGGATCGCTCATGATCGTCGATTTCGACATGAAAGAGCAAAACGATGCGGAAAGTTTTTTTCGGTTCGACACGTTGTCCGTCAAAGTGAAACTTTTCGATTTCCTGCGGCATAAAGTGACGGTGAAAAAGATACATCTTTCCGACGCTCATTTGAATATTTGGCAACGCGGCAGCGAATTCAACTTCGACGATATGATCAAAAAATTCTCGTCGGCGGAGGACAGCGTCGCGATGCCCGAAGAAGAATCGAAGCCGTGGGAAATAGGCATATACGACATTCAATTGCGCAACGGCAACGTGCTTTACAAGGATCTGGCAGTGGGCAGCGATTGGGATATGCGCGACTTGAATCTGGTGATTCCCGGAGTGTATTTTTCGGGCAAGGAAACCGACGTAGGGTTCGATTTGCTGTTTACCGACGGCGGGCGGCTGAGTTCGCATTTGCAGTACGATATCGAAAAATCGGCCTATCGCATCAAGCTGGATTTGGAAAAGTTTTCCGTCGGCGGGTTGCTGCCCTATCTGCAACAGTCCATGCGCGTGGGGAGCCTTTCGGGGATACTCGATGCGCACATCAGCATCACGGGCGAAACGGAGCATGTGATGAATTCGGCGGTGCAGGGAAAAGTGGAACTGAGCGCGTTGGATATGCGCGACGACCGCCAACTTTTGGTCTTTGCGGCCGATCGTTTGACGGTGGATATGGCCGAAGTGCGCATGGAGGAATCGAAGTATGTGTTGAACGAGTTTTCGTCGCAAGGCATTTCCACCATGTATGTTATGGAAAAAGACAGTTCGAGCAATTTCACTTACTTGATGAAGGATAGCGCGGCGCCTGCGGATACGGTTTCCGCGAAAGCGGATTCGGCGCAAGCCTCGCCTCCGATGCGGTTGACGATCGGGAATGTGGACATGAAGGGAACAAAGCTCGAATTTAAGGACAACAGCCTGCAAATGCCTTTCGTGTATGAGTTGAAGGACATAGACATTACGGCGAAGGATTTCGATCCGGACAAAACCAACCATATTCTCATCAAAGGGAAATTGGGCGCCACGGGAATGACCAATATTCGATGGAACGGCAATTTCAACGACCTGTCGAACCTCAATCTGACCATCGATGCGAACAGTGTGGAGTTGAAAGATTTCACGCCGTATTCGATGGAGTATTTCGCTTATCCGATCACAAGCGGCATCTTGACATTTACCGGGCAAAATATCATCGCCGCCAACATGTTGAACGGAACCAATCATCTGGATATTTTCAAATGCAACGTAGACAAGGCGAGCAAGGAGGTGAAACCGGTGATGAAAGTGCCTCTGCGCTTGGCCGTGTATGTTTTGAAGGATCGGGACGACAAGATTAAGTTGGCGTTGCCCGTGAAAGGCGACATTCGTTCGCCCGAATTCTCGTACAGGAAGATCATTTTGCAGACGTTGGTGAACGTGTTGGTAAAGGTGTCGCTGACACCGCTCGACTTTGTGGCAAGTTCGCTCGGATTCGATGCCGAGCAATTGGAGAAAATAGAATTTACGAATTTGCAGGAGGATTTTACGTCCGATCAGTACGATAAGTTCAACAAGTTAGCGGATGTTTTGACGGCAAAGCCCGATTTGGTGCTCGAAATAAAACAGGACATCAATTATGCGCAGGCCGCCAAAGATCATGCGTTGTACAATTTGAAGCGCGATTATTATCTGACCCGGAATTCGAAAAGCGCGACCGACAGTTTGAATTTGATAGACAGGGCCAAGATAACGGAAATAAAGGATACCGACCCGGAGTTGGCGAAGTTTGCCGAAAAGACGCTCGGAAAGGAGTTCCAAGGCGATATTTACGCCAAGGCGACGGCGATGTATAAGGAGGCGGTGAACGAGCAAATAGCGAAATCGACGGAAAGCCGCAACCGCCTGCTCACCGATTACATGGTGACGCGCCGCGGGATTCCGGCAACGAGCATTAAAATAGAAAGCGTGCCGCCCGCGCCGGGAAAAACGTACAACGAAAAAAGCGTTTTCCGCACAAATCTCTCATTGCCGGGCGAAGAGCCGATGCAGGCGGAACCGGAAGCCGAAGCGCCGGCAAGCAATTCCGCCGGAGCGTCATAACGACACTTCGGGCGAAACGGGTTGCGGCTCGGTGTTGTTCAATTTGTTCTGATGCGGGTCGACGTCCTTGATGTTGATGATCTTGTCCACCACAAATTTGCTGTATCCGCGCCACGGCAACGCACCGAGGTATTCCTTGTAGCTCAGCTCGACGTACCGTCCGCCGGCGCGCATCAACTCTTCGGCCACAGCCTTGTCCTTGATGGAAAACTCGAATTCGTTGGAACCGACGATGCCTTGCGTTTTCGACTGCAACCCCGATTGAATCAGTTTGCCCTCGTACGTTTTGAAAACATAACCCTTTTTTACTACATAATTGAGCTGTCCGGCCTTAACGCCTTCGCCGAAGACGAACAAGAAATGAAAACAGAAAAAACCGACGAGAATCAGAACGATAACGCCCGACGAAATCCATAAAACTTTTTTAGCGCCACTCATGTTTCGATATTTGATGGTTTAAAAACGGAACAAACTTACATAAAAAAATGTTTTTTCGGGTTTGAAGTTTGAGGTTTCAGGTTTGAAGTTTGA
>JAVBRP010000115.1:0-9553 GCA_031547815.1 Bacteroidales bacterium
CGTTGATCCGCCCGATCCGCGTCATCCGCGTTCTATTCATCAAAGATCGTAAGATTGTAAGACATGTAAGATCGTAAGAAAGTAAAAATCCGCGTTGATCCGCCCGATCCGCGTCATCCGCGTTCTATTCATCAAAAATCGAAAATCAAAAATTTAAAATGCCCCATATCATTCTCACACAAAACGAATTCGTTACCGTGAAGTCGGGATGTTTCCGGCCGACCGGCGGAGCAACCGAACATCATGTCACCGTCGAGTTGAACAAAACAACCGCCGATGCCGCGACGCAATACCGCACGCTGGAAGAAACCGTGCAACGCCTGCTCGTGTCGCCCGAGTTGAAAGGCGCCGTGTTGGTTTGGAAACGCTTCTTTGCAAGCGACGCCGTCAACCAAGCGCCTTACCTTACCGCAAGCGCGGGCGAAGCCGTTTCGGTGGTGCAACAGCCGCCGCTGAACGGAACCAAAGCGTCGTTGCTGCTGTATTTTGTAGAAGGCGCGCAACTTACCGCCGATACCGACGGAACAACGGTGATGAAACGTCCGCATTACACGCATCTGTTCCACACCCGGCTGCACGAACCCGCAGGCGACGTGACGCACCAAACGCGCGAAGTGTTCGACCGTTACAGCCGCAGCCTTTCCCGCAAAGGATGTACGCTTGAGCGGAATTGCATCCGCACGTGGATATTCGTGCAAAATGTGGACGTTCAATATTCCGGCATGGTGGTTTCGCGCAAGGAATATTTCGAACGCGAAGGGCTTACCCGCGAGACGCATTACATCGCCAGCACCGGGATCGAAGGACGCTACACCCGGCCCGAAGTGCTGATGCTGATGGATGCTTATGCGGTTGCCGACGTTGCGCCCGAACAGATCGGCTACCTGCAAGCCCCGACGCATCTGAACCCGACCTGCGAATACGGCGTCACGTTCGAGCGCGGCACGACGGTCGATTACGGCGATCGCCGACACATCTTCATCTCGGGAACGGCCAGCATCAACAACCGCGGCGAAATAGTGCATCCGCTGAACATCGAAAAACAAACCGAACGCACGTTCGAGAACATACAAGCCTTGTTGGCCGAAGCCGATGCCGACATGCGGGATGCAGCCCATTTAATCGTCTACCTGCGCGACACGGCCGATTACGACACGGTCGACCGATACATCACCCGCCGCTATCCCGACATTCCCCGCGTAACGGTGCTGGCGCCGGTATGTCGCCCCGGCTGGCTGATCGAAATCGAATGCATGGCGGTGAAACAAGCGGAGAATAAACAGTTTGCGGCGTTTTGACAAGCCCGAAGATAATTTGAAAAAGACGCAGGCGGTAACCTATCGGGGAGCGGCAATTCAATTGCCGTTCGACGCGGAGGGTAGAAACCTGACAGGTTTTGTTCGGATTTGAATCCACCGCCGCGCACAAGCATTCGCATAAAAAAATCCCTCGAACATTGTGTTCGAGGGATTTTTATCATTACGGAAAACGATTTTTACATCATTCCGCCCATTCCGCCCATTCCGGGATTCGGCATGGCGGGTTTTTCTTCTTCTTTTTCAGACAATACGCACTCGGTGGTGAGCAACATACCGGCGATGGAAGCTGCATTTTCGAGCGCTACGCGAGCCACCTTGGTCGGGTCGATAACGCCTGCCGCATGCAGGTTTTCGTATACGTCGGTACGAGCGTTGTAACCGTAATCGTCCTTGCCTTCGCGTACTTTCTGTACCACAACGGCGCCGTCCAAACCGGCATTTTCAACGATTTGACGAAGCGGTTCTTCCAAAGCGCGACGTACGATAGCGATACCGGTGGTTTCATCGTCGTTGTCGCCTTTCATACCGTTCAAAGCGTCGGTGGCGCGAATATAAGCCACACCGCCTCCGGCAATGATACCTTCTTCAACGGCTGCACGGGTTGCACTCAATGCATCGTTCACGCGGTCTTTCTTTTCTTTCATTTCCACTTCGGTAGCGGCGCCGATATAAAGCACAGCCACGCCGCCGGCCAATTTAGCCAAACGTTCCTGAAGTTTTTCCTTATCATAGTCAGAGGTGGTATTTTCCATCTGAGCTTTGATTTGGGCAATGCGGGCGTTGATTTGATCTTTTTCGCCGGCGCCGTTCACGATCGTGGTGTTATCCTTGTTGACCGTTATTTTTTCGGCTCTTCCCAACATATCTAAGGTGGCGTTTTCGAGCTTCAAGCCTTTTTCTTCGGTGATGACCGTACCGCCGGTGAGGATGGCGATGTCTTCGAGCATTTCTTTGCGGCGATCGCCGAATCCCGGAGCCTTAACGGCCGCGATACGCAACGAACCGCGCAATTTGTTCACCACCAACGTAGCGATGGCTTCGCCGTCAACATCTTCGGCAATGATCAAAAGCGGTTTGCCCGTTTGAAGAGAAGATTCCAAAATGGGAAGGAATTCCTTCATGGTCGATATTTTCTTGTCGTGGATCAGGATCAACGGATTTTCGAGCGTGCATTCCATCTTTTCGGTATCGGTCACGAAATAGGGAGAAATATAACCGCGATCGAATTGCATACCTTCTACCACGTCGACATAAGTGTCGGAAACTTTGGCTTCTTCAACCGTGATAACGCCTTCTTTCTTCACTTTGCCCATCGCTTCGGCAATCAGTTTGCCGATTTCGGGATCGTTGTTGGCCGACACGGAAGCAACCTGTTCCACTTTTTTCAAGTCGTCGCCTACTTCTTTCGATTGCGCTTTCAGGTTTTCGATAACTTTAACAACGGCTTTGTCGATACCGCGTTTCAAATCCATCGGGTTGGCGCCGGCGGTAACGTTCTTCAAACCGACATTCACCAGCGATTGAGCCAAAACGGTGGCGGTGGTTGTTCCGTCGCCCGCATCGTCGTTGGTTTTGGAAGCGACTTCCTTCACCATTTGCGCGCCGAGATTTTCCATTTTATTGGACAATTCGATTTCTTTGGCAACCGTTACACCGTCCTTGGTAATTTGAGGAGCGCCGAATTTTTTATCGATCACCACATTGCGACCTTTGGGCCCCAGGGTTACTTTTACGGCATTTGCCAATTGGTCAACGCCTTTTTTCAGGGAGTCGCGCGCTTCGATATTAAATTTAATTTCTTTTGCCATATCTTAAAAAATAATTATTTGATTACGTTTTTGTTATTTATAAATAATAATACCGGAAAATTAAATAACCGCTAAAATATCAGACTGTCTCATCATCAAATAGTCCGTGCCGTCGACATTCAATTCGCTGCCCGAATATTTTCCGTAGAGAACAACATCACCCACCTTCACTTGCATAACTTCGTCTTTGGTTCCCGGTCCGGCAGCTACCACAGTGCCTTTTTGGGGTTTTTCCTTTGCCGTGTCGGGAATGATCAATCCGCTTGCGGTTTTCGATTCGGCTTCCATCGGTTTTACAAGAACCCTGTCAGCCAAAGGTTTAATATTTACATTTGCCATGTTTGAATATGATTTTATAGGTTAAACAATCAAAAAAATTTACTTCACTGTTGGATACACATACTGTGCCAAAAAGATTTTGACATATAGTTTCGATATTTTTATGACATTTTTGCAGTCGAAGCCGGCATTGTGTCAGTCGGAGCGGTATTTTATCGCTACTCGTACATCTTATTCCGTAAGGCTTTGATATCGTCGGATGTGATATAATCGTCATATTCCGTCAATTTGTCGATAATGCCGTTCGGCGTCAGTTCGATGATGCGGTTACAAACCGTTTGGATCATCTCGTGGTCGTGGCTCGACATCAGCACCACGCCCCGAAAAGTCTTGAGCGTATTGTTGAATGCCTGAATCGATTCCAGATCGAGGTGATTGGCAGGCGTGTCGAGTATCAGACAGTTGGGGTTGCTCAGCATCATGCGCGAAATCATGCAGCGTTGTTTTTCGCCTCCCGAAAGGACATTTGCTTTTTTCAGCACTTCCTCGCCCGAGAAAAGCATCTTGCCGAGATAACCTTTGAGGTAGGTTTCGTGCGTGTCATTCGAAAATTGCGCAATCCAGTCGATCAGATTCATGTCGGTATCGAAAAACGGCGCATTGTTGAGCGGAAGGTACGATTTGGTGATGGTCTGCCCCCAATCGTAAGCGCCCGTCGGCGCCGGCTGTTCGCCGCCGATGATTTCGAAGAAAGCGGTTGCGGCACGCGGGTCGCGCGAAAGGAAAATGATCTTGTCGTCTTTTTCCGCATTGAATGATACATCTTTGAAAAGCGTCACACCGTCGATGCTTGCGCTGAGGTTGCGCACTTCCAGTATCTTGTTGCCGGTTTCGCGTTCGGGCGTGAAAATGATACCGGGATAACGTCGCGACGAAGGTTCTATTTCCGTGATGTTCAGCTTCTCGATCATTTTCTTGCGGCTGGTGGTCTGTTTCGACTTGGCCACGTTGGCGCTGAAACGGCGAATAAATTCCTCCAATTCCTTTTTCTTCTCCTCAGCTTTCTTGTTCTGCTGCTGTTGCTGGCGAAGCGCCAACTGGCTCGATTCGTACCAGAAACTGTAATTGCCCGCAAATTGCTTCACCTTGCCGAAATCGATATCGACGGTATCGGTGGACACGGCGTCCAGGAAGTGACGGTCGTGCGACACCACCAGCACTGTGTTTTCGAATTCCGACAGATAGTTTTCGAGCCACATCACCGTTTCGATGTCCAAATCGTTGGTCGGCTCGTCGAGCAGCAGATTGTCGGGCTTGCCGAAGAGCGCTTGCGCCAGCAGGATGCGTACTTTTTCCTTCCCGCTGAGGTCTTTCATCGAAGCGTAATGCAGATTTTCCTTGATGCCCAATCCGCTCAACAGCTCGGCGGCATCGCTCTCGGCATTCCAGCCGTTGAGTTCGGCGAATTTCTCTTCGAGTTCCGACACGCGGATACCGTCGGCGTCGGTGAAATCGGACTTGGCGTACAGCGTATCCTTTTCCTTCATGATTTTCCACAACACGGAATGCCCTTGCAACACGGTATCCATCACGGTAAACTCGTCAAACGCGAAGTGATCCTGCCGCAACACCGAAAGCCGTTCGCCCGGCCCGAAGCTCACCGAACCGGTGGTCGGGTCTTGATCGCCGCTCAGTATCTTTAAAAATGTGGATTTGCCGGCTCCGTTGGCGCCGATAACGCCGTAGCAGTTGCCCGGCGTAAACTTCATATTTACTTCCTGAAATAATACTCTCTTTCCGAATTGAACGCTTAAATTGCTTACCGTTATCATGATATATATCCCCTCTGCATTTTTTTGAGGGCGCAAAGGTAGCGTTTTTTCGTTTGCGGACAAACCGGTTTTACCGGACTGTGTGCAATTAATTTCGCGGAGGCTTGTCTATTCCAATTGCGTCCAATCGATCGCCGGTTCGATTCCCGTTGCCGGACGCGAGAATGTACTGCCGATAGCGGTGTAATCGTTCAGGAAACCGCAGTTTTGCAGGAAAAATTTTCCGCCGTCCGCACCTCCTTTATAATCCATGCGCGCTTTCTTGCGGGCTGTTTCGTCGGCGGTGAAACGTGCAGCGGTGAGTTCGATCCAACGACCGTCAACGGTGCGTGCCCATTGGTTGCCGTACAATCCTTTGCGGCCGATGCAGCCCGATTCGGGATGAAAACTTTCGAGAAACGAATGCGCACGCTTGTACCAAGTTTCGGTTTTCGGACGGAGAAACTGCGCCACCAAACGCCATTTACCGAGTTCGGGCGCAAAGAAATATGCCGTGTACTCGGTAGCGCCTTTCCCGTCGGGACGTACGCGCGTCAGGAATTTGTATGTGTTGCCGGCAATCCACGGGTACTTCAAATAGCTTTGTCCGCCCGCGCCTTCGTTGCCAAATTCGCCGGTATACACATTTTCGCCTTTTTTCAACATCTTGATACGTTGATCTTCGGGTATATCTTTGGGATTATCGGTTTTGAACGGACTCCATACCGAAAACAAGATTCGTCGTTCGGCAGGCGAATTCACTTGTATGCCGAAATATCCTTCGGCAAAACCGTTCGCCATGTAATAGCTCCCGACGGGGTCTTCGCCTTCAGGGACAGTTACTTCGTTGTAGAACCATTCGATGTTTTCGCCTTCCGGGAAGGGGTAGTTCAGATGAACGGATGGCCCGCGACGCCCCCAATAGAACGAAAAATCGCCCACATAATTCATCGTTCCGGCCGTTACTTCGCCGTCCACAAGTAAAGCCGCAACACGGGCAAATTCTTCACCGGTTCGTTTCACGCCTTGAAAATCGACCCGCACGTATCCGGTATCGGTTTGCACGAAACTGCCGATAAATTTCACCTGATCATCACCTTCTGGTAAATTGACTTTCATGTCGGATTTGCCCGATGTCACTTTAATTTCGCTGTTTCCCGAAAGGTTATACTTGAGAAACAGCAACATTTTTCCCGGTTTCGTTATCCGGAAGAACGAACTGTAAACCGTCGACGGGCTTGTCCAATTCTCGATGCCATCCTTGCCGATCTTTCCGGTTGAAGCATCATCTTTTGACGTGATGTATGTGTTGCCTCCCATCGGCACGACAACCGCCTGTTGCGAAGGCAGGGGCGGCTGCGAGACGCAGGAGTACGCAGGCAACAGCACGGCAATGCCCGACATGATTCGAAAAATTAATGATTTCATTTTGTTTGATTTCGTCGATGATAAAAACGGCTGCAAGTTACCGGGGATCGAAATACGGAAACATGATTTTTTTCATATCGATCATCTTTCTTTATCGCATCAATCGGCTTACCGTCTCATTCATCCTCCTCGTCTTCCTCTTGTTCGGAAAGATCGATATTCAGGTTTTCGGCGCGGGTACGCCATTTCTCTTTCGCCAATTGCTGCATGTCGGCTTGGCCGTCGCGTTCGTCGATAATTTCGAGGCCGAAAATCGTTTCGATGATATCCTCCAAAGTAACGATTCCGGCCATACCTCCGTATTCGTCCACCAGCACGGCAATCTGCTCTTTCTTTTCGAGCAATATGTCGAACAGCTTGGGAAGCGTAATGTTTTCGTAGCAGATGGCCACCGGCCGCTTGATGTCGGCAACCGTCAGGTCGCCGTTGCCTTTGCTCAACCGGTCGGTAATGTCGTATTTCAGCACGTAACCCGTAATATTATCGGGCGTTTTGTTGTATACCGGAAATCGCGAATGCCGGGTAACATCGGGATCACCGAAAAAATCGCACAGTTTGGTGTTCTCCTCCACCGCCACCACCACCGTTCGCGGCGTCATCACTTCATGGGCTTTGACGGAACGCGACTGTATCAGGTTTTTGATGGTTTTGCTTTCGCTTTCGGCGAAGATGCCTTCTTCCAAACCGATGTCGGTAAGTGCGGCAATTTCTTCGCGGCTTACTTTCTCCGGCGGCTTATTCCCCGAAATAAGTTTTGTGATTCCTTTGGAAATCCAAACTATCGGGTACATGATGTAAATCATCACATTGACTATCGAAGCAACCGGCAAGGCGAGGTTTCGCCAATAACGCGCGCCGATGCTTTTGGGAAGGATTTCGGACAGCAGCAAAATCAAAACAGTCAGTACCGCCGACACAATGCCGAAGTACGCTTCGCCCCAAATTGCCGTGGCCTGCGCTCCCACGCCGGCAGCTCCCACGGTGTGCGCAATCGTGTTGAGCGACAGTATGGACGACAATGGCCGGTCGATGTCTTCTTTGAAATTTTTCAATAATTCCGCACGCTTATACCCCTCATCTTCTTTTGTTTTCACGAACGACAACGAAGTCGACAGCAGCACGGCTTCCGCTACGGAGCATAAGAACGAAACTGCCAACGCTAAAGTCAGGTATGTGAGGAGAAGCGCCATTCGAGTGTTTACGGTTTCTTCAATTTAATTTTAACCGGGTGGCGAACGATTTGTTTCAAATCCTGCATGTATGCGAAAAACTCGCCGGCCGTTTTAAAACCACTTTCTTCCTTGAGCGACGCTGCCGCAATGTAATATTCGATCACCGGTTGCTTGTTATTTTTGATGACGATGAGATGATTGACCGGATCGGAAGCATATTTTTCGATGTTCTTTTTCGGAACGATCACACCCAACCCGAACGTCTGTTTGGTATATTTCACCGAGTCGGGCGTCGGATATTCCGTTCCCCACAAGGCCATCAATCCGTCTTTTTCGAAATACGTTTGCGATTGACGCACTTTCTGAACGCCGGTACAAAAATCGATATTGCTTTTTGCCGCCGGCTCGCCGATGATCACTTGCGAAATCATGTCGCGATGACGCGCATACTGAATGTAGCGCGCCGTCACATCGATCGATTGCCCGTGATATTGCCATCCTTCGACCGACATATCGACAACCGTGCGAATGTTGCCGTTGATCACGATCCGGGCCGTACGTTTGCTTATCGGGTCGATGTGCACGGCGGCCTTTCCGTCCCATCCTTTCAGCGTACCGACGCCGACCGAACTGCCCACCCACAGAATATCGTCGCCGTAGCCGGCAGCCGCTTGCTCGTCGGTCGGGTACCACTTGGTGTCGTCCAATTCCAACCGATATTTCTTTTTTCCGTACACATCCACAGTCGTTTTCTTGTCGAAATAAAGGCGATACGCCACTTTGTCCGATTCCCAAGCCGGCCCGTGATGATACATTTTATTGTACATATTGTCGGCCGTCGACGACGCTTCGAGCGTAGGCGTGATGCTTTTGTCGGGATTGTTGAAAAACATTTGTGCGCGCACTTCTTTGATACATTCCAAAGGCTTGCCGTCTGCAGGAATATTCACCCGAAGCTCGAATTCCTTATTTTCCTTCGGACGCAAGTCGGTCAGAAAAACCAACTCGTCCCACAAACCGTCGCCGTCGAGATCGTCCTGTTGCACGCAAATTTCCGTGCCGGCGTCGTACACGGCAACATATCCTCCCGCGTAATCGGGCATCATTTTTTGAATGTCCGAAAAACGAATCAACACCGGCTCGTTTTCGCGCAGAACATTCAACGGGTTGCTCACCGTGCACCGAATGCGGTCGGGTTCTTGAGCGGCAGAACATACAGCCGACAACAGGCCGACAATCATGATGATACATGTATTTTTCATACGAATATGAATTTGATCAAATTAGATGATGCTTTTTCAATACTTCCGGCGATATCGTCATTGAATGATACGACAACGGATTCGAAGCAACAAAAATATACTTTTTTCGGGATATATCCGATCGGACATTATACGATAAACCGAAAAACCGCCGATTTTTGATGTCATCCGGTTTTTCCGTACATTTGCACGTTTTTTAACCAAATTTTGGTTTTCGATTATTCAACCGTTTTTTAGTGATCATTTTGTTATGAAAACAGTCTTGGATTGCATCAAATTCACCAACGAAAATCCGATATGCTATTTGGCAACCGTCGACGGCGATCAACCGAGAGTCAGAGCATTGGGCTTTTGGTTTGCCGACGAAACGGGCTTTTATTTCCAAACCGCATCGATGAAAGAAATACCGCATCAATTGGAAGCAAATCCGAAAGCGGAAGTTTGTTTTTACAAACAGGAAGGCATGACGGGCGC